>NZ_JBQTCX010000018.1:0-88337 GCF_052663115.1 Niallia yueguangensis | reverse complement strand
GTTGCTTGTTTCGTTTATAACGAGGGTTATAAACGCTTATTGTTGACGTTTTGTTTGTTCAGTTTTCAAAGAGCAATTTATCCGTTCGCTTCAGAAGCGACTCTATTAGATTAACATCTGTTAACATCATTGTCAACATGTTTTTCTAAAAAAAATTTCCGTCGTTGTTTCAACATTTCGTGTTGTTTTGGCGACGGATATAAATATAACAAGTTTTTTAATAACGGTCAATACTTTTTTATAAATTTTATTTATTTTTTTCTGGAACTTTATAATAACGATGAAAAACACCTGGGCTTTTCGTTTCTACATTCACTATCTCTACCTTATTTTTATCAATAAGATATTCAAATAACATCCCTAAATCTACTGAGTAAATGGACAGCTCTTCGTTTTCAATTAAATCATTAAACGACCAGTACTCTTTCTGCAGCAAAACATCTGTTATATGCTGAATGCTTTTCTGTGTTCTAGAATGGATTAAAAACTCGCTTGCCAAAAATAAAAGTTCCAGCCTTTTTTCAATTGTCTCTTCACTATTAACTAATTCAACATAAAGTTTATAAATTTCCGGTTCTATTTGCTTTACTTGACTCCACACGGTAACTTCCGGATGAAAACCATTTTCTATCACAGCAAGTCTCGCTAAATGATGCAAGGAATGAACAATATCATTATATGCATCTAAATAATGTTTATTTTCAAAAAATGCTTTTCCATCCATATACCTTCTTATCAATTTTGCAAATTCCACGCCCATCTTCAACTTTCTCTGAGCAATCGGAAACTCTTTTAATTCCATTTTTAATTTGTCGACATATTCATTGCGATCAAATAAAACGCGGCCATTATATATCCATTCGAATATTTTTTTATTGCTTCCCAGCAGTATCCATTGTTTTAATTGACTTTCTGTCACAATATGTAAAGCTGCTTTTTTTCCCGAATAAGTATAATGTTTAACAAAAACAGGCTGCTTTGCTTGTTGTACTATAATAAGCAAAACACTGTCAAAAGTGTCGGTGACTGTCATTTCTTTTTGCTTTTTTTCTATCATTAAAACTCCCAAGGTATTAGCTTGGCTCGCTCTTTCTTGATATATAGGACGAAGGATATCTTCCATCATTATTCCTCCCTCTTCGTAATTATTCATATCGTAACTAATTCGACAAAATGGAGCAAAATCCTTCATATCGATTATTAACTTTCTATAAAGAATATAAAAATGTTATTAAGCGTAAATAAAATGCCTTCTTCCAACTAATTAAATTGTGTATACAAACAACGTAAATAAACATTATAACGTTCTACCTATTATTAGATATTTTTCAAGTCTCTACTCGTTCCTTGCTTATTTCAAACTATCTAAAAAGCAAAAACAAATAATCAATTAGTAGACACAAAAAAAGAGGCTCCCCTGTACCATCAGTTATTTATCCGCTGTGTCGGAAAATAACTAATCGGGTAGTCTCTTTCAACAATTAGTGCGCTTCTTTTTTAGCACAATCAGGACATACGCCATAAATCTCCAAACGATGATGACTAATCTTAAATCCTGATACATGGCTGGCAAACTGTTCAATTTCATCAAGTCCTGGATAATGGAAATCCACTATCTTTTCACATTCTTGACAGATAATGTGGTAATGATGTGAAGTAATAAAATCGAATCGACTGGAAGAATCACCATAAGTCAATTCTTTCACTAAATTCACTTCACGAAAAACCCTTAAATTATTATAAACAGTTGCCACACTCATATTTGGAAATTTACCTTCCAATGCTTTATAAATCTCATCGGCAGTCGGATGTGACATTGAGCTTATTAAATATTCAAGTATCGCATGACGCTGCGGGGTAATGCGCACTCCTGTTTCTTTTAATTTATCAAGAGCCTCTTTTAACTCATTATGTTCCACAGACATGCACCCCATTTCTAAAAAATATTCTTATTTTATAATCTTTATAAATAGTGTACTAACATTATATTACTTTTGTCAATATAATTGCAATTTTATCACGTTTTAGTCACTTTTTTGACACAAAGTGCTGTTGTTATGTTTATCCTATTCCATTTTCATAATAATATGATATTTTTTTCATGAATTAATACTCTTTATTTTTACAAAAATAAGCAGCCTATTATTATCATTACATTCAAAATAGCCGCTTACCCCTTTTCCCCAAATAAAAAATCAGATCAATACTAAGTATTGATCTGCAACATGTTACATATGAGGAGGTATGCCCTAATATAATGTATTCACAACTTGTTTATCGGAATGGACAAAAGCCTTTTTCCCATTAAATTGGGCCGCCCTTTAAAGAAGTCACCAAACTAAAGCTTCTAATCTCTTCGTTGGCTTGCTTCTAATTTGTTACCTTTTTGAAACACTTAAAATTTAATTTATCGTCTTTAAAACCTCTTCCACATGACCAGCTACTCTTACTTTGCGCCACTCTTTTACTAATATTCCATCTTTATCAATTAGGAAAGTTGATCTTTCAATTCCCATATATTCTTTGCCAAAGTTCTTCTTTAATTTCCATACATCGTAAAGCTCTGCCACTTTATGTTCCTCGTCTGCTAAAAGTAAAAAAGGCAAGCCATGCTTTTCAATAAACTTTTTATGCTTTTCTACAGGATCTGGACTGATTCCGATAATTACTACATCTAAATTTTCAAATTCTCCATGAGTATCGCGGAAATCACAAGCCTCTGTTGTACATCCTGGCGTCATATCTTTCGGATAAAAATAAAGAACCACATGCTTCCCTGTAAAATCGGATAACTTAACACTTTCTCCTGTATTTGCGTTCAGCTCAAAATCTGGAGCTTTTTCTCCTATTATTATTGTCATTTCTGATTCAATCCTTTCTTTTTCGTTTCCTCGTTACTACAAGACTAACGAATCAAAAAGAGATTTTCAACAATGATGATTTCTATGCAACATTAATTTTCCATATCCAACACAGCTCTTGCTACAAAAGCAGCTGGAATCGTATAGCCGATTAACGCCTCTATCACGACAATTAATCTCCCTAAACCAACAGGCATTAAATCACCGAATCCAACAGAGAAAAGGGTAACTCCGCTAAAATAAACGCCTGTTTGTAATGTATGAAAAAAAGTAAGCGAAGAAGCAACTGTGCTTCTATCACTATATACTTGCATTCCATTTAATTGGAATAACGTATAAATCAATCCAAAGCCAATCATGATGGTTATATATACAAAAAAAAGATACATAAAATTCTCAAAGGAAACCCATTTTTCTTTTAAACGATAAGGGACAAATAACGTACGCAAGCTCATCATAATAAAAAATATAATCAAAGCTAACAAAAAATAAAAAAACACGTCTCTCCCCCCTCTATTCATGAATGTATTAATATGTATGCTTGTCTTCTGCAATTATGAATGTATTTTCTCTTTAAACAGATATGCAAATTTTGAACAAAAAGAGACAAATAAAAGAGAGGCTGTTTTCTCAAAGTTTGTTGTTTTTCACGTAAAAAAATGGGAGAAGTAGTACTCAGCAGACTGAATACACGTAGACTCCTGTGGGTATGCGAGAAAGACGAGACCCCACAGGAGCGTATGCGACGAGGAGGCTCGACGCTCGCCCACGGAAAGCGAAGTGTATTCAGGCTGCGAGTTTAAAAGTAACATTCTATATGAAAACAGCCAAAGAGAAAGAGAAATTTCGTTTACCTTCTACTAAAAAGTGCTAAAATTATTAAAGATGTCTTTTGAATATATACGTTTTAGGAGGAATATGATGCAGCATACTAATTCAGAAAGATTGCATGAAGAAGCAGAAAATATTATTGTCGGAGGGGTTAACAGTCCTTCTCGCTCTTATAAAGCAGTTGGCGGTGGTGCACCGGTTATAATGGAAAGAGGTCAAGGAGCGTATTTCTTTGATGTGGATGGAAATCAGTATATCGATTATTTAGCAGCATTCGGACCAGTAATTACTGGACATGCTCATCCACACATTACAAAAGCAATTACAAGAGCTGCTGAAACTGGTCTATTGCTTGGAACATCAACACCTCATGAAGTAAAATTTGCAAAAATGCTTCAAGAAGCGATTCCTTCTTTAGAGAAAATACGCTTTATGAATTCAGGAACGGAAGCAGTTATGACAACCATTCGTGTTGCCCGAGCATATACAGGCAGAAATAAAGTTATCAAATTTGCCGGCTGCTACCACGGTCACTCCGATCCTGTATTAGTGGCAGCAGGTTCTGGACCTTCTACACTAGGGACGCCAGATTCCGCTGGAGTTCCAGCAGTGATCGCAGAGGATGTTATTACGGTTCCATTTAATAATATAGAAGCATATAAAGATGCTTTGGAAAAATGGGGAGATCAGGTTGCAGCTGTGTTAGTAGAACCTATCGTTGGAAACTTTGGTATTGTAGAGCCTGTTGAAGGTTTTTTGCAAAGTGTCAATGAACTCACTCATAAAGCAGGGGCACTTGTTATTTATGATGAAGTGATAACCGCATTTCGTTTTACATATGGCGGCGCTCAAGATCTTCTAGGAGTAAAACCTGACTTAACTGCTCTCGGAAAAATTATTGGCGGCGGCCTGCCAATTGGAGCATATGGTGGCAAAAAAGAAATTATGGATAAAGTGGCGCCAATCGGCCCTGCTTATCAAGCTGGGACTCATGCTGGAAACCCTGCTTCTATATTATGTGGAATTGCCTGTTTAGAAGTGTTAAAACAAGATGGCGTTTATGATCATCTTGATAAATTAGGCGCTTTATTAGAAAAAGGAATTTTGGAAGCTGCAAGCAAACATAATTTTCCTATCACACTAAACCGATTAAAAGGAGCACTGACAGTATACTTCACGAAAGAGAAAGTTTTAAATTACGAACAAGCAGAAAATACAGATGGCGAAATGTTCGGAAGATTTTTCAAGAAATTAGTAAAACAAGGGGTTATGTTGGCTCCTTCTAAATATGAAGCTTGGTTTATCACCATTGCACATACAGAAGAAGATATTGAGGCAACCATCCATGCAGTGGATCAAGCATTCGCTGAGTTAGCAGAAGAGCAAAACTAAGAAAAGCGCAGGCGCCGGCCGGCTAAATGCGCACAGAGGAAAATCGACTAAGTACGCCACGTCCTGTGGCAACGTCGATTGACTCGCATCCTGCGAGCCTGTGGCAACGCCGGCACTTGTACATCCTGTACGTCGGAGCTAGACACTATACTAGGTTCGAAATTTTACACTTTCTTATCTTTTAAATAAAAACAATACAAAAAAGGACTTCTGTCTTTCGGCTTAGCCAATGGATAGAAGTCCTTTTTCTGTAGCCCTCTAGTTGCCTTGCAAATTCCTATCTTTATTTGCCGACATCAATTTTTCAGGCAAAATAATGGTCATTTCTGTACCTTTTTGAGGTTGACTAACAAGCTTAATTTCTCCATGATGGAGGTCAATAATTTTTTGTACAATGGAAAGTCCTAATCCACTGCCCCCATTTCCACGATTTCTGGACGGATCTACTTTATAGAATCGTTCAAAGATATGCATTTGAACATCTTCAGGAATTCCTATGCCAGTATCTTTGATGGTTACGGCTATTTTTCCATCCTTTTCATTTAATAAAATTGTGATTTCCCCAGCCATTGGAGTGAATTTGATACTGTTATGGATAATATTCACCCAAACTTGATCCATTAACTCTTCATCTGCTTGTATCGTCATTTGTTTCAATGAAATATCCATTTCCAAGTTTTTCTCTGTCCATAGTGGTTCACAAGATAAGACTACTCTTCGCAATTGCTGATCCAGTCGATATGCTTTCGGTTCAAAAGGAGGATTTTCCGATTCTAAAGAGGTAAGCTTTAATAAATTATCACTCAACTTTGATAGCCTTACACTTTCGGTTTCAATAATTTGCAAATAATGAAATCTGTCTTCAGCGGAAATTTCATTGTTTTGCAAAGCATTCGCAAAACCTCTAATAGATGTTAAAGGAGATTGGATTTCATGGGAAACATTTGAGATGAATTCTTGGCGCAGCTGTTCCATTTCCCCTAGTTTTTCAGCAGTATTTTCAATGCTTTTTACCACTTGATAAAGGACATGATTTTTCGATTGAGCTAAATCCTTATAAGAAGATAGATCAATATTAAATTTCCCCTGCGCCATTTTGTCCATCGCTTTTATGAGGGGAATAAAGAATTTTTCTCTGCCCCCTTTCTTATGTGCAACGAAAGACATGATGACCATAATGCAGCCAAAAAGGAAAAAACCTAAAAAAGAATTGATTATTTGTTTAGTATAGAGCGATAACGTTATCGTCACTCTTCCAAAAAACCAAGATGTCATATGAAAGGCAGCTGACCAGCATAAAAATAATACAGTTATCACAATGGCAATACCAAGGATTTTTTTCCCTATTTCTTTTATTCTCATACTTTCCCCTCTAATCGATAACCGAGTCCACGGATTGTGGTGATTTTAAACGGATAATCTTCTTCTGGAAACCGTTCACGCAGTCTCTTAATATGCACATCCACCGTTCTTTCATCTCCGTTATAATCATACCCCCATATATCTTCAATCAACTGCTCTCTCGTAAAAGTTTTTCCCGGATGGGCGATAAATTTAAATAGCAGTTCAAACAGCTTAAGAGGCAGGGTAATTTCCTCCCTGTCATCAAAAACTTGAAAAGTAGAACGATCCAGCATAAAATTACCGATGTTTACTTTATTAGATGCTAATATTTGATAACGTTTGAGCAGCGCTTTTACTCGTGCAATAAGTTCAGCAGGTTCAAAGGGTTTAACCAAATAATCATCCGTTCCAAGCTGAAATCCTTTTACTTTTTGCGCCGTTTCCCCTTTGGCAGTTAACATTAATATAGGAAGTGCTGGAGAATAATAAGCTCTTATTTCACGGCAAAGCTCCCAGCCATCCATATTAGGCATCATAATATCCATTACAATAAGATCTACTTTTTCCGACTTTAAAAGCTCTAAGGCGGATAGACCATCTGAAGCTACTAATATCGAAAACCCTTCTTTTAAGAGAAGCATTTTTATCAATTCTCGAATATACGGGTCATCATCGACAATTAAGATTTTTGCCATATACAAGACACCCTTTCATTACGAATACTTACCATTATATACAAAGGTCTTTTTAGAAGGCCGTTTTCTCAAAATTTGTTGCTTTTTTACATAAAAAATTAGAGATGAAGAACTAGCAGACGGAATACACGTAGACTCCTGCGGAAAAAGCGAGAAAGGCGAGACCCCACAGGAGCATAGCGACGAGGAGGCTCGGCACTCGTCCGCGGAAAGCGAAGTGTATTCAGGCTGAGAGTTTAAAAGCAATAAACTTTACGAAAACAGCCTTTTAGAACAAGCAAAAGCCGTCTGCCTGCTATCGCAGCTATTGCTTTTTGCTTAACTCTAATAATTTATTCCATCTCCCTTTCTGCAACTGTTTGAACTCATCATAAAACTTCTTTATGAACTGAATATGAACTTCTTATAAAAGGCGATAAGTTACTAACAAAATTCTAGTCCTAGAGAGCGCCTCAACCGTAGTCGAAAATTCTTTAGAACACAATGAAAATAGATGATAAAGGAGAAATAGGAACCTTATAAAAAAGCATTAAAAATCATCCAGAAAAGAAATGGAAATTTAGATAAATTTTTTAAAATTGTCTATTGAAGTTAACAACTAATCACTGTATAGTACATTATTGGTTGTTTAGATTTTCTATTTTCGTTTAAAGTAAAGATAAACGAAAGTACAAATAATATTGAAATTGAGAATAGAAAGGAATTATATATATATGACTTTAGGGGCGCGCGTTCTTAAGACAGGAATCGCCATTGTCTTAGCCTTATTATTGGCACAATTATTACAGGCTCCTTCCCCTGTATTTGCAGGAATTGCTGCAATATTTGCGATACAGCCGACTATTTATCGATCTTATTTATCGATCATTGAACAAATACAAGGGAATATTATTGGAGCAATTATTGCCGTCATCTTTGTTTTAAGCTTCGGAAACAATGTTTTTATTATCGGATTAGCAGCTATCATTGTTATTACGATTAATTTAAAACTTAAATTGGAAAAAACCATTATTTTATCGCTTGTAACTTTAATAGCCCTTACTGAAACGCCGACAGATGACTTTGTATCCTTTGCCATCATTCGTTTTTCCACGATTATGGTTGGAATAGGTTCCGCTTTTGTTGTTAACCTTGTATTCTTGCCGCCAAAGTATGAAAACAAGCTGTACAATGGCATCTCAGACATAAGTGCAGAAATTACAAAGTGGATTCGATTAACGATACGCCATGCATCTGAACATCATTTATTAAAAAACGATATTGACAGATTATCCGATCGCATCATAAAAATAGATCAACTTTATCTAATGTACAAGGAAGAACGAAATTATTTTAAAAAGACCACTTTATTAAAAGCAAGAAAGCTCGTCATTTATCGGCAAATGATCAATACATTAAAACGCTCCTATTATACATTAAAGAAGCTGCATCGATTTGAAAATGAACTGCTGTCTTTGCCAGAAGAATTTCAAAATATTATTCAACAGCAGCTAGATTGTTTAATTCATCATCATGAACATGTGATGTTGAAATTTATCGGCAAAGTAAAACCAAATGTGACCTTTGAAGAAGGAGATATTTCTGTCAATCGAAAAGAGCTCTTTATGCAGTTGCTTAATCATTATAGAACAGAAAATTTGGAGGAAGAAGAAAATATTCAATACCACACTATGCAAATTATCTCTGCGTTAATTGAATACGACGAGTACGTGGATCATCTTGATACACTTATCACCTCGATACAGATTCATCACAAACATGAAGTTGAAGTGAAATTAGAAGAGTAGCCCCGTAATAAAATAAGGGAAGCTAAAAGGTTGTTGACCTATTTAGCTTCCCTTATTTATTATCTATCGCAATTCTTTATTCATATCTTAAAGCATCTACTGCATTTAATTTAGCTGCTCTTCTTGCTGGAATAAATCCGGCAATCATGCTTATGCATGTGCTAAAAATAATACAGAACGCCGCTAAATAGCCTGGAACAACAAATGCTTTGAAGGCATTTTCTTTTAATACAGCTTCTAGAATAGCATTTCCTGCAAGGCCGAGTAAATAGCCGCCAATGACACCAAATAATCCACCTAGAATTCCGATAACGGCCGCCTCTGATAGAAAAATTCTTCTAATATCTTTTCCACGTGCTCCAAGTGCTTTCATTGTTCCAATTTCTCTTGTTCTTTCTAATACACTTACATACATAACGATTGCAATCATAATAGCTGAAACAATAAGAGAAATACCAGCAAATGCACCAAGCGCTGCTTGAATCATCACAAAATAAGAATTTATTTGATCTAACTGGTCGCTGCTCGTTTTAGCAACTAAACCTTCTTTTTCAGCAGCAGTTTTTACTTTATCCACGACTTGTGTATTTTTAGCAATTATATTTGCTTGCAGCATTCCTTTTTCGCCTGTTGAATCTTTATATAGCTGCTCTGCAAAGTCATATGGAATATAGCAAATGGAAAAACCGAATGATCCATTTTTCACAACCCCCATGACCGGCATACTAACATCAACCGTTTTAAACATGCGCTGTACGCCATCCAGCTGCGTAGAAACCGTCATTTTAATTTCCTTGCCAATGATGTCTTTATTCTTTGCGTCCTTTCCAAATAAGTTGTCTACATCCTTTTCCGTAATAAATATTCCCTTATCGCCATCTTTCGGGTAAGACCCTTCTAAAATATTATTTTTTTCAAAATCTCCTTTTTGTGCAGATGGATTTAAGCCAGAAAGAATGAGATTTACAGGACCCTTATCAGGATCTGCATTGGTTACACCACCATAAAAAGCATATACCCCTGTAACATCAGATATATTAGGATTGTCTTTTAAGTGTTGAATCTTTTCTTCTGAAATAACTTTCGGATTTTTTTGATCTGTTTGAATCGCTACAGTTTTTTGATCAGTCAGCTTTTCGAGCTCACTGTTTACTTTGTTTTGTGCACCAATTCCAAGTCCCACCATTAAAGCGATGCCACCAATACCAATTGATGCCCCAAGTGCTGTTAAAAGCGTCCTCCACTTTTTCTGTTTTAAGTTCTGTGCCGCAAGCTTCATACTAGATAAGAGACTCAGCTTTCCGCCTTTTTTCGTATCACTTCTTCTTTCCTGCTCTTTCACTTCTTGCTTTACTTCATTAGATAAAACTTCTCCATCCTTTAAACGAACAATTCGATTTCCCCATTCAGCCAGCTCTAAAGAGTGAGTAACTAAAATAATTAACTTCCCTTGCTCTGCCAACCCTTTTAGTATTTCCATAATTTGAACCGCCGTTTGTGAATCAAGTGCCCCAGTCGGTTCATCTGCTACGATAATATCCGGATCATTCGCTAAAGCTCTCGCAATAGCAACACGCTGCTTTTGTCCCCCACTTAATCGGTTCGGTTCATAATTTAATTTATCCCCTAATCCAACCATTTCAAGCAGTTCTTTTGCTCGCTGCTGTCGCTGCTGTTTAGACTGACCATCTAACGTCATAACAAGCGCCACATTTTCTTGCACCGTTAAATGCGGAACAAGATTAAAGCTTTGAAATATGTACCCAATATTATTTTTTCGGTATTGAGCCCATTCATTTTGATTAAACTTTGTGATGTTTTGATCATAAAAATAAATTTCTCCAGCTGTCGTTACATCAAGTCCGGTAATAATATTTAAGAGAGTAGACTTCCCACACCCCGATTCACCCAACAGGGAAACGAGCTCTCCTTTTTGAAACTCCAAATTAATTCCTTTTAAAACAGGAATCGGTTCCTTATCAACAAAATACGATTTCTGAATATTTACTAATTTAAGCATTTTTACCTCCTTAGTATTTTCTTTTAGACATAATCATCCATATTTTTCTAAGTCATATGTAAATACGTGTTGATTATTCATAAGTTTCATTTTTTTTAGAAAAAAGCAAAAAAAGTGATTCAAAAACCGTTGAACGATTTTTGAATCACTTTTTTCATTTTTGAAATCATTGTGTCAATTTTTCAATTTAAATTACTATAGCTGAACAAGGAGCTTCCGCTTTTCTAAAAAGATAAGAAAAGTATAAAATTTTCAATTTAGTTTAGTGTCTAGCTCCAGCGCCCTATCGACTTCAACGCTTCCCTTACCTCGTCTACGATAAGTCAACATCGAATCGCTAACGCTCTTCGTGTTTCCTTTATCTACTGTAAGGTACACAATCTAAAACCGCCACGTCCAGTGGCAACGATTGTGTGATCCACATCCTGTGGAACTCACCTTTTTCTGTCGATGAGCAAGGGCGCTTCCGCTTTTCTAATTATCCAGCTGCTGGATTTGAAATAAATTAAAATACTGTCCTCGTTTTTCCATCAATTCTTCATGTGTGCCATCTTCGATAATTCTGCCATGTTCCATTAATACAATGCGGTCTGAGTGGGTGATCGTCGATAAGCGATGTGCTACGATTAAGGTTGTTCGGTCCTTTGCCAGCTTTTCAATCGCTTCTTGTATCGATTGTTCACTCTCTAAGTCTAGTGCAGAGGTTGCTTCGTCTAAAATTAAGATCGGCGGATTTTTTAGAAATACTCGTGCAATCGCTACCCGCTGCTTTTGGCCGCCACTTAACTTCACTCCTCTTTCCCCTACTTTTGTATCATAGCCTTCTGGTAATTCCATAATAAATTCATGTGCATTTGCAGCTTTAGCAGCGGCCACCACTTGTTCATCTGTCGCATGAGGATTCCCAATCATAATATTTTCCTTCACGCTGTCACTGAAAAGAAGATTTTCTTGTAATACCATGCCTATGTTATCTCGCAATGTCCGAACTTTAAAAGAACGAACATCTTGATGATCCAATTCGATGCTTCCGTTTACTACATCATAAAAGCGCGGAATAAGACTGATGAGCGATGATTTCCCCCCGCCACTCATTCCTACAAATGCAACCGTTTCCCCTTGGTTAATTTTTAAAGAGACATCCTTTAAAATAAGTGCTTCATCTGGAGAATAGGAGAAATCAACTTGTTTAAATACTATTTCTCCTTTTACATCCACACACGGAACTGCATCCCTTCTATCTTGAATATCGTATTTTTCATCAATTAATTCAAATACTCGATCCATGGAGGCAATTGATTGCGTTATCGTTGTTGAAGAATTAACCATTCTTCTTAAAGGATTGTATAACCTTTCAATATAAGCAAAAAACGCAATCATCTCACCTAATGATAAATCCCCAGTAATCACTTGATATCCAGAGTATGCAATCACAATGAGCGGAGCAATATCTGTTATTGTATTTACGACAGCAAATGCTTTTGCATTCCACTTTGTATGATTAATCGCTTTATCTAAAAAACGATTATTATATTTACTAAATATTTGCTGCTCATGTTCTTCTCTTGCAAAACTTTTAATAACAGCGATCCCTTGTACTCTTTCATGCAAAAAACTTTGAACACCAGCTAAAGCTTGCGATCTTTCTCTTGTTAACGCCCGTAAATTCCCAAAAAAATACTTTACCGAAAGCGCATAAAATGGGAGCAAGATAATCGAAATAATTGTAAGCTTAATATTCAACGTAAACATAATAGCAATAGCAATTACAATGGTTGCCCCATCTAACCATAAATTCATTAACCCTGTTAAAATAAAGGTTTTTGTTTGCTCTACATCATTAATAACACGAGATATAACTTCCCCTGCTCTTGCATTGGAATAATATTTAAGACTTAATTTTTGCAAATGGGAAAATAGCTGATCACGAATATCATATAGTATCTTATTAGAAACCCACTGGGCAAAATATTGGCGATAATACTCAATAGGTGGTCTCAATACTAAAAAGATAACGGTCATAATCCCCATAGTTATCAATAAACGATTGATCTTTTCATCACTGCTGATCCCGTTATTATTAATAATATCGTCTACTACATACTTCAATAACAGCGGGATGAGAAGCGGAATGGCAAATTTTATTATTCCAATAATAATTGTTCCAATAATTTGCATTCGATACGGCTTAACAAAATGCAAATACCTCTTTATACTATTCAATAACAATTCCCCTTTTTTAAAAGTAATTCAGTTTATTATATCCAAGAAACGTTTAGTCATTTTTCACGATACGATTGTAAACAATGAGTTATTTTATTAGACTGTTTTCGTATAGATTGTTGCTTTTAAATGCGCAGCCTGAATACACTTCGCTTTCCGTGGGCGAGCGTCGAGCCTCCTCGTCGCATACGCTTCTGTGGGGTCTCGTCTTTCTCGCATTCCCACAGGAGTCTACGTGTATTCAGGCTGCTGAGTACTTCTTCTCTCATTTTTTTACATAAAAAACAACAAACTTTGAGAAAACAGCCTTTTATTATTATTACCTAATTACCTATCATACAAAATGAAAAAGCTTGTCCAATCATCAACAAGCTTTTTTCAAAATAATATCAACCTCTGTACGTTAAGAATCTTTCATACCATAAATCAATAAAATCTGGTGCAAAGGGACCCTTTCGCTGGTGAATCCAATCAATCAATTGATTAACATGTGACTTTAATATGTTGTCAATTACACTGGGATAGTTCATTTCGACACGATGACGTTCATATTCATCCTCATCTAACAAATTAAAAGTCATATCTGGAAAAATCTTAATGTCTAAATCATAATCAATGTATTTTATTGCTTCACCATCATAAATAAAAGGAGAACTTAGGTTACAGTAATAATGAATCCCGTCTTCTCTAATCATGCCGATTACATTAAACCAATGCTGCGAATGAAAATAACAAATTGCTGGTTCACGAGTTACCCATGTTCTTCCATCGGCTTCTGTAACAATAGTTCGATCATTACCACCAATTATTAAGTTTTGCGTCCCTTTAAGTATCATTGTTTCGTCCCAGATTCGATGGATGTGCCCATTATGTTTGTAGCTATGAATTTGAATTGGTTCACCCTCGATAGGTACGACCATATTTCTCCCCTACTTTCATTAGCGGACGCTTTGTAACCTGCTACACGTAAAAACATTATTATCCCGACAAAGGCAACAAAGAACAATTCCTCTTTTTTCTATTTATATTATAACGGTTAAGAAGAAAATTTAAAACAAAAGAACCATTGAAATTATACAATGGCCTACGAAATAAAGATTAACTAGACGATAAGTGTTTAAAAAAGAAAGCTGTTTTCGTATAGATTGTTGCTTTTAAAAGCGCAGCCTGAATACACTTCGTCCGTTTAGCGAGCGTCGAGCCTCCTCGTCGCATACGCTCCTGTGGGGTCTCGTCTTTCTCGCATTCCCACAGGAGTCTACGTGTATTCCGTCTATTCCGTCTGCTGAGTACTTCTTCTCCCATTTTTTTACGTAAATAACAACAAAATTTGAGAAAACAGCCAAAAAGAAAGATTAAGAATTATTAACAAGCCTCTAACTAGACGATAATTTCATCTGTTTTTCTTGATACACCTTAATTACCTGTTCTGTCTGTGATTCAAATATTTGATGAATGTCTTTTAATTCTTTTTTCATTTTCTGAATAACTGATTGAACCTCTTTTAATTCGGTTTCCTTTTGCAATAATTGAAGTTCTATTTCTAATGCTTCACATCGTTCCAACTCACCTTGTAAATATAAAAGTTTATCCATCGTTTTCATTTGTTCCCCAACTAACCCATTAAATAAGTCCATAAAAAAACACATCCTAATTTATATTTTTTAAATGGATTTCTATATTAGTATTTCGTTCTCCCTTATCCTATTCCTTTGACAAGTTATGTAGACTGAAAAGAAGTTTTGTCGAATATGAAATGTTATAAATGCCGTTCGTATTAAAACATGAAATGAATTCCATAAAAAGGAACATATTAGACATTTCTTACTTATTTTACTTTAGTTTTGTCCTTTATAAGCCGTATCAAGGACATTTTTAGCTGCTTTTCCTTAGTTTTGTCCTTCATAAGCAGTTTCAAGGACATTTCGGGCTGCTTTTCGTTGATTTTGTCCTTCATAAGCCCTCTCAAGGACATTTCGGACTACTTTTCCCTTGATTTTGTCCTTCATAAAAAAACAAAAGGCACTTCTCTCGAAAAGAAAGTGCCTTTTGCTTTAGTTGTTCAGCAATTATTTGCTAGAGTTTTGTGCTTTTTTAGCTTCTGCTTGTTGATTTAATTTTTTCACTTCTGCAGCGTTTGTTTCGCCAGCAAATTCAGTACCAAATTGACCTGCAGCTCCAGCAGCTCCAGCAGTACCTGCAGATTGTGCGTTTTTTTGTTTAACTTCTTGGATGTTAGTTCCTGTTTGTGTTGCACCAGCTTTTTTAGCCATTACTATCACCTCCACGAATATTAATTTGTCCCAGAATTTAAGGTTCTATTCGCACGATTTAATTTCCAATATAATCCACAAAACAGATAATTTCGAATGTTTTTTATCGACAATATATTAGCAAAAATTAGATAAAAATGAACATAAAAAAAGAGAGAATTTCTCCTCCCTTTTTCATACTTATACCAACAATGAAATACCGCCATCTACTATAATCGTTTGCCCTCTTATCATACTACTGTCATCACTTATTAAAAACATAGCTGTATTTACTATGTCATCAATTTCGACAATCCTGCCTGCTGGTGTTTTTTCTGCTGCATCATTTAATAACTCTTCTCTATTCGGAAAATGCTTTAAAGCATCTGTATCAATTGCTCCGCCTGAAACAGCATTTACAACGATATTTTTCTGAGCAAGCTCAACAGCTAAATAGCGTGTTAATGCTTCTACCGCTGCTTTACTAACACCGACTGTTGTATAGTTTTTTAAGTAGCGGATTGCCCCTAACGAGCTAATGCTGACGATTTTTCCGCCGCTATCCATTAACTTTGCTGCTTCTTGTGCACAAAACAATAATGCTTTACTATTTATATTCATTGTCCAATTCCAATGTGATTCTTCTAAATCCATTATTGGTCTTAATACACCCGATGCCGCGTTGTTTACAAAGACATCTAGCCTGCCAAATTCTTGTTTTATTTCTGCAAACATCTCTTTAATTTTATCAACATCACCGACATTTGCTCTTACCAAAAGCACTTTTCTTCCTAATGCTTTAATTTCATTTGCTGTTTCTTCAGCGGCTTTTTTACTTCTTGCATAATTTATTACAATATCATAGCCATCCTTCGCTAAGCGGAGAGCTATTGCCTTTCCTATCCCTCTGCTGCTTCCTGTTACCAATGCTACTTTTTGTGTCATTTTTTTATTCCTTTCCCATCTATTTATGTTCATTTTACCTCTTTCCATGCATAGTTCGCAATCTACATAAACACAATACATATAGTGCATGTATAGAAATTTTAGCTAAAGAAAGGGTGCTTTTTGTAATGTATGAAGTCAGAGATATGACGGAATTATCCATGTTGGAAAAATCAAAGTGGAAAAATAGTGAATTAGCTTATTTTCATCATTCCTTACAGCAGATGACACCATATTTAAATATAGAAGGACTAACCATTCATCAAGAAATTATGAAAGAAATCGAAAATCGCGGCGGTTTGCAACGAAACGAAGCAGACTACACCCACGATATAAAATAAAATATGATTAACTTTGAGAGAAGGTGCAAAATTTTTAAGCATCTTCTCTTCTATTTAATGTTTCAGGCAAGTATTTTAACATTTTCTGATGGGACACCGGAAAAGGATAACGTTCTATTTCCATTTGTGTCACCTTTTTCAAACGATCCGATTCCGCATCCAATTCCACTAACTCACCGAAATAAACATTGATATTCCAAATTAAATGAGTAAAAACATGCTCAATTCTTGTTATTAAGTCACCAACTTCTATTTTTGCACCATATTTAGAAAGCACTTCATCTTTTAGCTGTTCTTTTTCACTTTGAATCGTTTGCACAATTTCCATGTTAGGAAATTCCCATAAGTTTGCTAATAAACCAGTCTCCGCTCTTTTATGAATAAGCGTTCTTCCATCTTTGTCTTTTAAAATAACAGCAGCAAGATTTAACGATTTTTGCTTTTTCTTTTTTGTTTTGACAGGCAATTCTGTTTGTGTACCATTATAAAATGCTTGGCAATGGTCGCGAACAGGACATATTAGGCAAGATGGAGAGGTTGGTGTACAAATTAAAGCCCCTAATTCCATTAACGCCTGATTAAAATAAGAAGGGTTCTCATGACAAATAAGCCCCCTTACCGCTTCCTCAAACACTTTGCGTGATTTGGGTTTTGCAATATCCTCCCAAATAGAGAGGATTCTTGAGAGCACTCTCATTACATTTCCATCTACTGCCGGCTCTGGCACGCCATATGCAATACTTAAAATAGCGCCAGCTGTATATGGTCCTACTCCTCTAAGTGTCGCGATTTCATCTGGCGTGTTTGGCACAACTCCTCCATACTTTTCTTTTACTTCCTTTACCGCTGTATGTAAGTTTCTCGCTCTTGAATAATATCCAAGCCCTTCCCATGCCTTTAACACCTTTTCTTCTTCTGCTTCTGAGAGTGCATCTATTGAAGGAAACTGTTCGATAAAACGGTTAAAATAAGGGATAACCGTATCTACCTTTGTTTGCTGCAGCATGATTTCTGATACCCAAACCTTATATGGATCTTGGTCCTGTCGCCATGGCAAACTTCGTTGTTCTGCTGTAAACCAATGTAAGAGATCGTCCCTAAATCCTTGAATATTTATATTTTTTAGCGTTTCATTTAAACCGTCCACATTCACCCTCCAATAATATTAATTTTATTAAAATTGGGGAATAACAAAGTATGTATTAAAACTAACTTTTTTTGTCACTCTTCTAAAAATGACCTTTATTTATGTTTGGCCAATTTAATAAAATAAAGGTATATCCATCTCGACTGTCTAACTTAAAAAGTGTATCTTTTGTTTTAGAAAAAAGAAAGTAATTTTTCCTAGAAATTTTAGAATGATTATCCAATCGACTGACTAACTTTAGGGAGGTTTGTTATTTTGGACACTGGTACACATGTAGTCATGGGATTAGCATTGGGCGGTCTTGCAACACTTGACCCCGTTGTTGCAGAAAGTCAGGCAACAACAATTAGTGTGATGATCGCTACATTAGCTGGATCACAGGCTCCCGATATTGATACCGTATTAAAATTAAGAAATAATGCTGTCTATATTAGAAATCACCGAGGGATTACCCATAGCATTCCAGCCGTAATTTTGTGGCCATTAGTTATCATTGCTGTGATCTATCCTTTTTTTCCGGTGGCCAATCTCCTACATTTATGGTTGTGGACATTTTTAGCCGTTTTTTTACATGTTTTTGTCGATATTTTTAATGCTTATGGAACACAAGCCTTACGTCCATTTTCTTCCAAATGGATTGCGTTAGGATTCATCAATACGTTTGATCCAATTATATTTACTGTTCATGTAATTGGTTTGTTTTTATGGGCTTTCGGTTCAGATCCAGGTTATACGTTTTCCACTATTTACATTTTGTTAGTTTGTTATTATTTTCTCCGCTATTTTGCACAGCGAAAAGTTAAAAATAAAGTCAAAGAGCTCGTTCCAAACGCTGCTTCCATTATCTTATCTCCTACCATGAGGTATAACCATTGGCGAGTTGCTGTAATGACAGATGAATTCTTTTATGTAGGCAAAGCACATAACTACCAGATTAAAATTTATGACAAATATGAGCGTGTTCCTATTCCAATAACACCAGCATTAACTGCTGCTCAAAAAGATAAAAACCTTTCTGCCTTTTTATCTTTTTCACCTGTTTATCGGTGGGAAGTGCAAGAGACCGACAATCAATTCCAAGTTCGTTTTATTGACCTGCGCTATCGAAGCAACGGACATTATCCTTTTGTAGCCGTTGTTCACTTAGATCAACATTATGATATCATTTCGTCCTACACCGGCTGGATTTTCAGCGAAGAAAAACTAAGAAAAAAACTTGATATTTTAACCAATTAATGCATTTAATCCATTAGTTTCCTTGAAAAGAAGTTCCGCAGCGTGAATACACTACGCTTTCCGCGGGCGAACGCCGAAGCTTGCCAGTTCGTCCGCGGAAAGCGAGTGAATTTCCTGACCATTCTAAATCAGCACTGAAAATAAACAGAGCCCATCCATAAAAAACAGGTCTCCTTTTTTATGTTAGGGGACCCGTCATTCATTAGTGCAGCTTCTTTTTATCTTCTAAAAAAAACTCTTTGTATTTTGGATTTTGAGCAACAAATTCATGCAGCTTTTCACCGTGATTTTCGATCCATTGACTAACGACTTTTTCCGTTATTTCCATTCCTTGATATTCTCTTCCTGCTTTTGCATAGGTGCTTTCAAAATCTTCCCATAATAACTCGATCCATGTCTGTGCTTGTGTAACGGAAATCGATTGGTTAATTTCCAGCAATCTCTCTACTAACCTTTTTTGATAATCATGCATCATGTTTTATCCTTCTTTCACTAATATTTTGTTTTGTTCCAACCAATACTAATCTTGTGATAAACAACCGTTTACGTTTATTACAACTACCATTGATAAAAAATCGGAGGGGTTCTTTTATGGGAAAAAATGTACACAATATAGACCAAAATAAATTTGAAGGCGAACCTCGTGCGAAGCCAGAATTTGCATCAAAGCGTGCAGATGGGAAAACAAATACACATCCACAAGAAAGAATGAATGCGTCATCTCACCGTGATACGAACCAATAACTTTTTAGAGTGGGACAGGAAGGACAAAAAACTTTCTGCTATCCCTCTCTCCTTTTTGAACACGTGATACAAGTCAATTCGATAACTCATCTAGATATAGTTCGATCTGTTCCATCGCAAATCCTTTTCTGTATAAATATTGTTTCATTTTTTGTTTAAATTCATATCCGGTATACTTGGAAAATTTTCTTTGTGCCTTATCCCCTTGTACTCGGAGCATGTCCATTTCATCACTCGTTTCTTCCATTAAAGAAGGTTCATTTTTTACTTCTTGAATGATGTCGGCAGTATGCCCTTTTCTCATTAACGTCTGCTCCACCTTTTGCAAAAGTATTCGATTAGACTCCTTTTTATTGCTTCCAATCACTTTTTTGGCTATTTTTGCTGCTGCTGATAATTGATCATCATAAGATATTTCTTTTAGCGCTGCTTCGATGAAATGAGCGGCTATTCCCTTTTCCTTTAATTCTCTTTTAATAACTTGTAGACCTTTATCTGTCGTATTTTTTTGCGTTCTAACATAAGAAAAAGCATAATCTTCGTCATCAAGAAATTTCATTTCTATCAGCTTTGTTATTACCTCGGAAACAATAAAGTCCCCTTCTACCTTTGTTTGTAAATAAGTTCTAACCTCTGCTTCTGTTCGTTTTACTTTTGCTAAATACTTCACAGCAAGATGGTACCCTTTCCTTATTTCATCATTAAATTGAATTTCACTTAATAATAAGGAATCTAATTCCAACCCTTTTCGAAGTTGATATTGAATTAATATCGCCTCATCTACACTAAATGCATATTGCTCATTTCCATTTTTCACCGTAAAAATATTATAGCGATCCTCAATCTGTTTCTGTCTAGTAATTTTAGAAATAATCAAGCTTTATCCCCCCTTATGATTTAATGATTTGCTTTCGGGAATATATAAATAAAGGGCGTTGACAAAAGTAATCAGCATAAATGTTGATAAATTGTACTTTGCTTATACATTTATCATACTACAAAAAATAACGTTTTTTCACTCTATTACAAGCGAATGATATAACCTTATGTATTTTGGTGAGGCTGTTTTCTCAAAGTTTGTTGTTTTTCATGTAAAAAAATAGGAGAAGAAGTACTCAGCAGACTGAATACACGTAGACTCCTGTGGGAATGCGAGAAAGGCGAGACCCCACAGGAGCGTATGCGACGAGGAGGCTCGACGCTCGCTAAACGGACGAAGTGTATTCAGGCTGCGAGTTTAAAAGCGACATTCTATACGAAAACAGCCTTTGGTAAAGAAGAAGACTTGCCGACATTGTATTAAGTATCTTTTCTTGCTTATTAGGGAAAACTATTAAAAAAGAAAGGATGTTTAACATGGAAAAAAAGAAACAACCTAAATCGAAACATACTTTATCTAGTATGCAAGAAGTATTATATACACACGAATTTAAAAAAGCGGACACGGCAGCAGCAAAACCTAGTAAAAATAAAAGAAATTAATTTTTAACAGACTAGAAGGAGATTATTCAGCCTTCTAGTCTTAAACTTGCCTACATATAAAACCAAGTAGTTATCCACAAAAAATGAATTACCCCCCTACCATCCTGTGGATAATGTGAATAAACCTGTGGAATACTTATATAACAATGATTATCTTGTTAATAATACGTGAATAAACCAGCCAACTTTTCCACATTCCATATTATCACAATATATTACTACGTAATCACTCATTTTTAGCACATGAACTTCAAGATTTCTGCGCCTTGACCTTCTCCACTCTAATTATTCTCCCACCCTTATATTATTTAATTGTTCAAATTTTTTGATATAATGAACTTAATTATGTTTAAAGGAGATTTGCACATGACAAATTCAAAGAAATTTATCGGTTATGTTGGTACTTATACAAAATCGACAAGCAAAGGAATTTATTCCTTTATACTGGATACAACAGAAAAAAAAATAGCGAATATTGAATTAGTCGCTGAAATTGATAACCCTACCTATTTAACTGTAAGTAAAGACAATAAACATCTTTATGCAGTAGGAAAAGATGGTTCGCTTGGAGGTGTTTCTGCCTATACAATCGATCCTGCATCCGGCAAACTTCAAATGCTTAATAGCCAATATACAGAAGGTGCTTCACCATGTCATGTAAGCGTTGATGAAAACAAAAAAACTGTATTATCCGGAAACTATCATAAAGGAACTGCAGAAGCATATCCTATTGATCAAGAAAGCAATGCTCTTCAAGCTGTTTCTTCTGTTATTGAGCACACTGGCACTGGTCCTAATAAGGCACGTCAAGAAAAACCACATATGCATTTTGTCGGGTTTACTCCTGATGAAAAATATGTTGTATCTGTTGATTTAGGAATTGATAAATTAGATACATACAAGCTGACAAATGGCGTGTTAGAGGAAGTAAGCAGTTTATCCACAAAACCTGGCAGCGGTCCAAGACATATCGCTTTCCATCCTAACGGTAAATTTGCTTATATTATGACGGAATTAAGCTCAGAAGTAATTGCTTTATCGTATGATGCAGAATCCGGAAGCTTTAAAGAACTTCAATACATTTCCACCTTGCCAACTGATTTTACGGAAAATAATCAAGGCAGTGCGATCCATCTTTCATCTGACGGCAATTTTGTTTATGCTGGTAACCGTGGACATAATTCTATTGCTATTTTTAGTGTGAACAAAGAAACAGGTGAGTTGCAATATGTAGACCGTACATCTACAGAAGGAAACTGGCCTCGCGATTTTGTTTTAGATCCAACAGAACAGTTTCTTGTTGCATCAAATGAACAATCAGATACATTGACGTTATTTGCAAGAGATCAAGCAACAGGCAAACTAACATTACTTCAATCAGAAATTCAAGCACCTGAACCAGTTTGTATAAAATTTTTAAATTATTAAAAGAAAAGCGCAGGCGCCTGAGTTAGACACTCATCTAAGTTAAAAATTTTTTATCTTTCTTATCTTTTAAAAAAGCTGACCTTCAATCAATGAAAGTCAGCTTTTTTAGCATTTATGCTAAGTACGCTTCTTGTACTTGTTTATTTGTAATTAATTCTGCTCCTGATCCTTCTAGAACAATTTCACCCGTTTGAATAACATACCCTCTATTGGCAATTTGCAGTGCTTGGAAAGCATTTTGCTCTACTAGTAGAATCGTCATTCCCTCTTTATTCAACTCTTTAATAATCTCAAATATTTGTTCCACAATAATTGGCGCCAAACCCATGGAAGGTTCATCAAGCATTAATACTTCCGGCTGCATCATAAGAGCACGGCCAATAGCAAGCATTTGCTGCTCCCCACCGCTCATCGTCCCGCCTTTTTGTTCTATCCGCTCTTTTAATCTAGGAAAATATCCAAACACCTTTTTCATTCTTGTTTCAATTAATTGTTTATCTTTTACAGCAAAAGCACCAATTAATAAGTTTTCTCGTACAGAAAGCTTAGGAAAAATCCGTCTTCCTTCTGGTACTTGTGAAATACCTAATACAGCTGTTTTATGGGCAGCAATATTGGTGATTTCATTCCCTTTGTAAAAAATAGATCCTTTTTTGGCAGGGACTTGTCCACTTACCGCTTTTAAAGTAGTGGATTTTCCTGCCCCATTACTTCCGATAAGCGTAACAATTTCTCCTTTATCTACATGCAGGCTGATTCCCTTTAAAGCCTGGATGCCTCCATATGATGCCTCGATACTATTAAGTTCCAGTATTTTCTCCATGCTGTTACCCCCTTTAAGCGAGCGCTACCGCTCCTTTGCCTAAATATGCTTCGATTACCTTTGGATTGGAACGAATGTCTTCCGGTCCGCCTTCAGCAATCTTCTCTCCGTGGTCAAGGACAATAATATGATTAGAAATTTCCATCACTAGCTTCATATCATGTTCTATTAAGATAATCGTCAAATCCAATTTTTTACACATATCTTGTATTAAGTCTGTTAATAAACTCGTTTCTTTCGGGTTCATACCAGCAGCAGGCTCATCTAATAATAAAATACGAGGTTTTGTTGCTAGGGCACGGGCAATTTCCAATCTTCGCTGGGCACCATAAGATAAATTTCCCGCTGCTTCATTTAACAAATCTGCAAGACCAACATATTCTAATAAGCGATAAGCCTCTTTTTTTGCTTCCTCTTCCTCATGTCTTGATTTTGGAAGCTGGAGTAGTGTTCCTAATATATTCCCTTTTATATGATTATGCATCCCAATCAATACATTTTCTAAAACCGTAATCTCATCGAATAAACGAATATTTTGGAAAGTACGGGAGATTCCATTTTTTGCAACAACATGAGGTTTTAAACCTGCTATCGACTTGCCTTCTAAAAGAATTTTTCCTGATGTTGGTTTATATACTCCTGTAATCATATTAAAAAATGTCGTTTTCCCTGCTCCATTTGGTCCAATAACAGCTGTTATGGAGTTTTTTTCAACATACATATCAATATCCGAATTTGCGACAAGTCCGCCAAAAGATTTGGTTAATCCTTTAATTTCGAGTATATTCACTTGATGCTCCTCCTTTTACATTTGCTCCGGTCCCTTGTTTTAATTTCTTTGCATTAAATTTTATATTTTTCACCGGTATCAAACCTTGTGGACGATACAATGTCATGACAATTAATAATGCTCCAAAAATAAATCTTTGCATTTTTGCCGGAGATAACGCATCAGGAATAGCCGTTACTGTACTAAGCCAAGATGTAATCTCTGCTAAAACTTGTAAATTCAAAATGGTAATAACAGAAGCACCTAAAATAACACCAGGAACACTTCCCATACCTCCCAAAATTACCATAACAAGAATAGTAGTAGATTCTAAGTAAGTGAAACTTGTTGGATCAATAAAGGTTTGTTTTGCTGCAAATACAACCCCCATCATTCCTGAAAAAGAAGCTCCGATTGCAAAAGCTGTTAATTTTGTTTTTACTAGTGGGATTCCCATTGCTTGTGCAGCAATTTCATTTTCTCTAACTGCTTTCCAAGAACGCCCCAATTTTGTATGTTCTAATTTTGTAACCGTATAAATTACGATAACAAAAACAACTAATACAACATAATAAAATTGGTTTGGGAATATTAATTGAATGCCAAAGATTTCAGGAGGACTAATACTCGCAAGCCCCATCGCACCGTTTGTAATATTGACTGGTTTATCTAAATTATTAAATACAATGCGAATAATCTCCCCGAATCCTAATGTAACAATGGCCAAATAATCTCCTTTAACACGAAGAACAGGAATTCCCAGCAGAACTCCAAATAACGCTGCTACAAAAAGACCAATGATAATAAAGATCCAAAAGCTGTTTCCTGATAATGGGTACTGGCCAAAAGGCATAAAGTTGGAAGCTTGCGCTGTCGCAAAAATACCATATGTGTAAGCACCTACTGCAAAAAATGCTACAAATCCTAAATCAAGCAATCCTGCTAATCCAACCACAATATTTAATCCCAACGCCATACAAACATAAATTCCCACCATCGTGGCAACTTCCATATACGATTGATAAGCAGGTCCGTGGCTTGCTGAAAATGGAAGAACAAACCCTAAAATGATAATCCCCAATGCCCATTTTATTTTATTTCCTAACTTTAAGAAGTACAAAATTAAGAGGGAAAATAATAGTAGTAAAAATGCCACAACTGATTGTTGTGCAAGATATAAACTAGCACTTGTTACTAATACGTATACTAAAAATAGTATTGCTTGTGCCATTTTATTGTTCTGTAGTGTATTCATTAAGTTTGTCATTGTTCCCACCTACACTTTCTCTGCTACGGCTTTCCCAAATAAGCCTTCTGGTTTAAAGATTAGGACAATAATTAAAATAGCAAAAGCAACAACATCTTTATATTCGGCCCCTAAAAGACCACCTGTAAGAACAGATAAATTTGCAGCTGTAAACATTTCGATAAGACCAATAATCAAACCGCCTACCATTGCTCCGCGAATATTTCCAATTCCACCAAGCACGGCAGCTGTAAATGCCTTTAAGCCAAGAATAAATCCAATATATGGATCAATTGTTCCATATTGGATGGCAAATAAAACACCTGTCGCTCCACCAAGGGCAGAACCAACAAAAAATGTAACAGAAATCACTTTATTAACGTTAATGGACATAAGAGATGCAGTTTCTCTATCCTGTGCTACTGCTCTCATTGCCATGCCCCATTTTGTTCTATTAACAAACAAATCAAGAGCAATCATTAGTATGATGGCAACAATAATAACTACTAAAAAGGAACTTTTAAAATGAGGATTCTGAATTCCTGGGATAATAGAATCTAAATGTACTTTTATTTGTCCTTCGAAAAAATTTGGAGAAGTTAAAATATAATTTCCTTTATATAATTCTGTAATAAAACGGACAATATCTTGCAGCAGGAAAGAAATCCCGATAGCTGAAATAAGCGCAATTAATTTCGGTGCTTTTCGCAACGGACGATATGCGACTCTTTCAATCCCCATTCCCATTAGCCCTGTGATTAAACTAGATATCACAAGCATGATAATTAAAGAAAGTACAGCTGGTAACATCGCTGTCCAGCCAAGACTTGTTAAAACAATTAAAACAGCTGTTCCAATAAACGCACCTGTCATGAAGATTTCTCCATGGGCAAAATTTATCAGCTCCAATATTCCATAAACCATTGTGTATCCAAGTGCAATAACAGCATAAACAGCACCAAGAGTTAGTCCATCTATCAAAACTTGCGGTAATGTTTGTAATATTTCTGTCAGCATTTTCTTCCCCACACTTTTGTTTATAATTTTTTGTTTTTAAGAGGGTGTTCAAAAAATCACCAAATTAAAGCCTCTCATTTGTTTCCTTTTTGAACTCACAATTTAAGGATAGTTCTTTTTTACGTTGGCTAAAGTCTTTTCACTTACTTGCTTGTCCTAACTTGCTAACCTACTGACTAATCATAAATACTATCCCGTTATATTTACTATAATCCAATTGAAAAAGGGTACGGGATATCCATACCCTTCTTATTTGATTATTCTTTTTCAATTTCTCCATCTAATGTAGCTGGATATTTTGCTTCGTCAAATTTATAGATAAAGATTTTTGCATATGTGTTATCACCTTTATCATCGAAACCAACTTGAGTTACAACCCCTTTGTAATCCTTAATACCACGTACTGCTGTCATTACTTGTTCACGAGTTGGCATTTTACCGTCATTGTCTTTAATCGCTTGTTCAATACCAGCTAATAATACACCTGCACTGTCATAAGCATATCCTGAATAAGATTCAATAGGTTTGTTAAATTTCGCTTTATAATCATCAGCAAATTTTTTACCTTCTGGTGTTTTTGTCGTATCACCTGCAACAGAAGTTAAGAATGTATTTTTCACTGCATCGCCGGCAATTTCAACAAATGTAGAAGAATCTAAGCCATCTCCACCCATAAATGGAACATCGATTCCTTTATCACGAGCTTGTTTAACTAAAAGGCCGCCTTCAGCATATAAACCGCCATAATAAATTAAATCCGGCTTTTTAGATGATACTTGGTTTAATACACCGTTAAAGTCTTTTTCCCCAACAGTGATACCTTCATATCCAATAATCTCAGCGCCCATTTTTTCAGCAGCATCTCTAAATGCACCTGCTAAACCTGAACCGTAAGCTGTTTTATCTTGAATAACGAAGATTTTTTTCGCTTTTAATGTTTCAACAGCATATTTAGCGCCAGCGGGACCTTGGAAATCGTCGCGTGCAACTACACGGCTTACTGATTTAAGATTACGGTCTGTAAAATCAGTTGCTGTACTTGCTGGTGATATGCTGACAATTTTATTTTTTTCATATACTTGAGATGCAGGAATGGAAACACCTGAATTTAAGTGGCCAACAACTCCTAATACGGATTGGTCAGCAGCAATTAAATTAGCGTTTGCTACCCCTTTTTTCGGATCTCCTTGGTCGTCTTGCGCTTCCAATTTAAGTTCAAAACCTAAATCAGCAAACTTATCTTTTTGCTCATCTACTGCTAATTGAGCTCCTAGTTTAATTGCTTCGCCTAAAGTTGCACTTCCACCCGATAATGGAGATTGTGTAGAGATTTTTATCACTTTCTTCCCGTCAGCGCCGCTATCTTTGTCCTTATTATTGGATGAGGCACACCCGCTCATGAAACCTAGTGCTAAAGTTGCTGTCATCGCTAATGATAGTACTTTTTTCGAAATCATAATTAGCCCCCTATTTCTCTTTTTCTTTAGGAATGCTGGTAATAACATCCTAATTACCTAGGAATATTATCCCAATAATAGAACTCCTTGTATGGATTATAATCCTGTATTAGACAGGTGTCTTTATTTTTGTAAGATTATCTAACGTTATTTTTTAAAAAATTAAATAAATTCTGACACTTATGTAATGATATATCTAAATTAAATCTCAACAAACAGCTACTATAAAATAATTTTAAGGAACAAAAGCGCAAGCGCCTTGAACAGCTCTGAAGAAAAATGTTCACATGACTCAAAAAGTGCTTTTTACTTTTAGAGGCATGGGGTTATTTTTCACAAGAGCTAGGCGCTGGAGCTAGATGTGGACACAACCGGCAAGTTATCCACAATCCCATTTCGTTTATAATTTCCTGGTGTATGACGACAAAAAAAGAGCCGACAAATAAGTTTGACCTTTTTTGCCAGCTCCTAACCTATATTACATCCATGGAATATCTGTGTTTACAACGGTTGCAAATGCTTTACTATGTTCCCTTCTATCTTTTCTGATCTTTACCCTCTTTTCTGCTGTATTATAAAGCATTAATTCTTCTGGAGATTGAGGAACTACTTTTGGAACTTGTTTTGGTTTTCCATTATCATTTAATGCTACGAAGGTTAAAAAAGACGTCGCTGCTAATTTGCGTTCCCCTGTTTTTAAATTTTCCGCGATCACTTTCACAAAAACTTCCATCGACGATCTGCCCGTATGTGAAACAAATGATTGCAAACAAACCGAATCTGTTGGTTTAATGGGAAATAAAAAGTCGACAGAGTCAGTAGAAGCTGTTACCACGTCACTTCTCGAATGCCTTGAGGCAGAAATGGATGCCACATCATCAATATAACTCATTAGTTTTCCGCCAAATAAAGAATTATGATTATTTGTATCAATGGGAAATATTCTACTCGTTTTTACCACTAAAGATTCTCTACAAAATTTCTCTTCTCGTACATCCATTTAACTAAAACCCCCTTAAAGTATTTGTATACACATTAATGAAATGCTGATACCTTATCCTTTCACTCCTCGGTATACAAAAGTACTTTCATTAAAAATATTGTAGAGGAACGATCTGATTTTTGTAAAGATAAATATCCTCCTTGCGCTGCCGTCACTACCTCTTTTCTCGCTGTAACACCTATTTTTCCGTATTAAAAAAAAGTGAAGAAATAATATCCTTCACTTTTAAACCAGCCACTTATTTATTTAATAGTGCTTCTGTTTCGTCTTTGACACCGACTAGTCCTAAAATGGTTAAAAATAGATTTTGTGGACCGAAGTAGGCATCTGTTGGATCAAAATATTCCTCTAACGTATGAACCCCTCCATAATCACCGCCACCGCCTAAAGTTACTGCGGGAATTCCTAAACTAATAGGAACATTAGAATCCGTGCTGCTTGCAGAAGAGAGTTCTGGGTGCAACCCTAAACATTGTGCTGCTGCTAAAGAGGTTTGTACAATAGCATCCTCACTATTCTGAGTTCCAGCTGGCCTGTCTCCTACTAACTTTATCTTTACTTCTATCGCTGTTGTTTCACTTTGCCAACGGTTATTTTCTTCCTCTGCCGCCTCTTTTAATAATTTCATCACTTTCGTTTCCAACAGCAGCAGTTCTTCCTGTGAATTGGAACGCAAATCAAGCATCATGCTTGCTTCTTCCGCTATTGTATTAACAGATGTTCCACCAATAATCGTTCCTACTGTAAAGGTTGTTTTCGGGTCTTTAGGTGTTTGAATGTCTGCAATTTTGTTTATTGCTCTTCCTAATGCATGGACAGCACTAGGAATGCCAAAATCTCCAAAGCTATGTCCACCAGACCCTTTATAAGTCACTTCATATCTGTGACTTCCAGTTCCAAGAAAAACGATTCGTTCAGGACTTCCAGGTTCGATTGAAATAAAACCATCAATATCCTTTCTATCCTGAAATAATCCTTTTACTCCCCTTAAGTCACCTAACCCTTCCTCTCCAACTGTGGCACCAAAAATGATATCGCCTTTTGTTTGGATATTCGTTTCATTAAATGCTCTAACAACAGATAAAACTGCCGCTAGTCCTCTGCCATCATCAGAAATTCCTGGTGCGTATACTTTTCCATCCTTCTTTTTTACTGTAACGGCTGTTCCCTCGGGAAATACAGTGTCTAAGTGAGCACAAACAAACAGCCTTGGACCGCTGCCTGTACCATAACGAATACCAAAAACATTTCCATGCTTGTCTTCCTCTATCTGCGAAAGTCCCAATAACTCCAGTTTTGCTTTGTATACTTTTCCTCTTTCTTGTTCTAAAAAGCTTGGAGCAGGAATACAAGTGAGTTCTATTTGTTCCTCTAGTGTCTTTTCGGCATCTTCCTTTAAAAAAATCAACCCTTTTTTTACAAGGGAATTTGCTGTTAACTGTTTCATAGTAGCTTCCATAGAATTCATGATAAACTTTTCTGTCATATGTATCCCTTCTTCCTTTTATTTCGTGAATCTAAGTATTATTCATATTATATTCTAAATTTTTAATTAATACTATAAGAAAAGCGGAAGCGCCTTGACCAGCCCCGAAGAAAAATGTTCTCTTGGCTCAAAAAGTGTTTTTTACTTTTAGAGCCAAGAGGTTATCTTTCACAGGGGCTAGGCGCTGGCCGGCTAAAAACGCCACGTCCTGTGGCAACGCCGGCACTTGTACGTCCTGTACGTCGGAGCCAGACAATTATCTAACTTAAAAATATAAATTCTATTAATAAAAAAACTGTAATAAAAAACATTGACGAACATAGCTTGCATACTATACCATTATTTTTTGTGTTGAAAGACGTGGTTCGAGACCATCCCACGTAAAAAAACTAAGGGAGAGAAAAAAATGAACATAAAAACACTTGCAGTAAATGGTATGATTGCTGCCCTTTATATTGCTGTATCAGGCATTATTGCACCATTTGGTTTTACGAATATTCAATTCCGAGTTTCAGAAATGTTTAATCATTTAGTTGTTTTTAATAAAAAATATATGTATGGAATTGTTATTGGAGTATTTTTTGCAAATTTATTCTTTTCACCATTGAAGGCATACGATCTTGTTTTTGGAGTGGCTCAATCAATCATTGCTTTGCTTATTACGATTTGTGTAGGACGATATGTAAAAAACATTGTAAAACGAATGATTATTAACACACTCGTCTTTACATTTACGATGTTTATCATTGCATTGGAACTTTATTTAGCGTTCAACTTGCCGTTTTTATATACATGGTATACAACTGCTGTTGGCGAATTTGCGGTGATGGCAATAGGTATTCCGATTATTTATATCGTGAATAAGCGCGTTCGTTTTGGTAAATTAATAGGGGAAAACAAGGCATAGAAGAGGTTAACAAGTGAGAGGCAAAACAGAAAATAATAGGGTAAATACTTTTTTTCATCTATCGCATCAGAGGTACATTCAACCTAGTATTTGTCCTTTAGAGGGATTGGAATGAAGGACATTTTTCTTCATTTTCAAACCGGTTTTGTCCTTCATAACCCAGATGAAGGACATTTTTCTTCATTTTCAAACCAGTTTTGTCCTTCATAACTCAGATGAAGGACATTTTTCTTCATTTTCAAATCAGTTTTGTCTTTCATTTGTTTTCATCTCCAAAACTGCTGTTTTTAATGTATGTTCCATAGACACAAAATCTTGTTCTGCTTGTACCCTTTTTTTACGAGCATCTTCTTGAATTTTCCATGTTTCTTCTAGAGTTGAAATTAAGTCTAACTGCGTTTTCTTTAATTTGTTAATATCTGTAAAACTGCCATCTATCGTATTGCTTTTTACCAACCTTGCATTTTTTTGGATCATTTCGTTTGTTGCTTTGTTCACCTTTTTTTGTGTTTCTAATGCGTGACGCTGTCTTAGCAGCGTTAATGCAATTGCTACTTGATTTCTCCAAAGTGGAATAGTGGTCAAAATCGAGGATTGAATTTTGTCAATGACAGTTTTATTCGTGTTTTGGATTAAACGTATTTGCGGCGCTGTTTGGAGCGTAATTTGCCTGCTTATCTTCAAATCATAAATTCGCCTCTCTAAACGTTCAGCAAACTCCGCCATATCTTGTACTTCTTGCAGCTTCATCTCATCTTTTTGTGCTTCCGCTGCTGTTTTCATTTCTGGAATAATGTTAGTATGTAATTCCTCCAGCTTCCATTCTGCAGCAGCAATATACATATTAAGAGAATAAAAATACTCTTTATTGTTTTCAAATAGTTTTTCTAATAAATGAATATCTGATAATAATATATTTTTGCTGCGCTCTAACTTGACACTAATTCGGTCGATTTGAGCACCTGTTTTTTGATATTTCGATAAAACTTCTTGCACAGAACTAGAAAACCTGCCAAAAATCCTTGCAAAAAATGATTTATTTTCCATCTTCAATTCATCTGGATTTATTTCATTCAGCTTCTCCATTAGTTCACCAATAATATCGCCTACTTCTCCAACATCCTTTTTTTGGACATGCTCTAACATAGAATGAGAAAAGGAGAGTAAATTCTTTTGAGCTTTTACACCAAAAAAAATGATTTCCCGATGATTAGTTGGATCAAGGTTTTCCGCTAATTTATATACTTTTTGTTTTTCTTCTTCTGAAAGAACGTCAAGAAGGCGAATCGATTTCTCCTTCTCTCTACTTGCTCCTATTTGGTCTGTCTCCTTAAGTGACAGAGAAAATAATTCGTCCAATCCATTATCTTTTTTAGAAAGTGAGTACAGATCGTCACTCATTTTAACCTCCTACTTTCATCAAACAAGTTATCATCTTTTTTCTTAAAAGTAGTATGTCTTATTACATCTAATTCAAAATGAAGGTCGTCAATATCGTCTGTAAGAAGGATATGAAGATCATCTTCAATCGATTTTGCTAGTTGTTCCAACGTTTTTCTTGTCTCACGAAGCGTGATTTGCAGATCATGACTTTTTTTAGGCTGTGCTGATAACAGTGCATATTTCTCTGAAATTTCAACAACAGAATCTAGATGAGAGTAATAAAACTTCTCCGCGCGGTAAAATCTTTTCGGTGTTTGTTTTGTTAAATGATATATTTTTCTTGTAACACGAATAAGATCAATTCGCTGTTTAATGGAAGAAAAATGACGAATAGAAAGCACCGCTTTATTTAAACGAGTAATTTTTGTTTTTGCTTCTTTTAATTGCTTATAAATAAACTTATATTCTTTTCTAGTTAAGTGATGTTTTTTTAAAAACCGATGCTGAATTACACCATTTGTTAACAAATAAGCACCAGTTCCAGCGATCATTGCGTATACAACGGAAGGAAAGAATGTTTGATCAAAAAAGATGATGCTGCTTAACCAAGTTATCATACCAATTGGGATGGTGATCCCTGACCGGACAAGAAAAAGTAAAAATGGATTCAAAATCATCGACTCCTGACGTTATATTCCTTATTTATTACGATTTTTTCCGTAAATAGTTTCAATTTAGAAATTTTCTTACTATATAGAATATCGAAAAAAAAGAGGAATTGCCATAGACTTAAAATGGAATCTACCCTAAGACTATAGACGTATTTAGCCTATTTTTCCTATCATACGCCTAACCGATGATGGATATTAATCCCATTTTAACAAAAAACTTAAGATCCCTCACTTATTTATATGCTTATTTACTAAATATCATATCTATTATAGGATCATGACTGTAAACAGCATAAAAAATTCTTTTATCTTCTTTTTTACCGGATTTATCTTCGTTTTTTTTTCCGTTTTATCGATTTTTTGACAAAATCCGCTAAGATTCGACTTAATCAGAACAAATATCCACAGTTCTAATTTCCTAAACGATAAAAAAGAGCTCTCCATCAGGAAAGCCCTTCTTCATTTTCATATATCATCCTAGTCTTGTATGTGGTTTCATGCTGGGAACATTTTGTTTATTTTTTGTTATTCCTTTTCCTTTATAAGGAGGTTTTATTGTTAATGCAATAATAAGCGAGATAATACATAATATCGCGATAACGGTGAATGTTGGAACAAATCCACCTAGTGCTGCTGCGATAAATGAACCAGACAATGCCCCAATTCCAAACCCTTGATAAATAATACCGTAGTTTTTACTTTGATTTTTCAGTCCAAAGAAATCTGCTGTGATGGCTGGGAAGACGGTGATGTTTCCGCCAAAACAGAAGGCGATTCCTGCAACGCAAGCAAAGAACAACGGGAAATTAAGAGGGACAAAACTTAATACGGACACTGCTATTGCAGTCACAACTAATGTTCCTGCGACAACTTTTAATCGGCCTACTTTATCAGATAAGGCACCTAATATAATGCGGCCAATTGTATTAAAAATCGCGACTAACGCCACTGCATTTGCTGCTGTTTCCATATCAAGTCCTGCTAAACTTACACCGATATCTTTGACAATGCCAATTAAATACAAACCACTCATACATGCTGTGAAAAAAATCACAAAAAGAAGGTATGCTTGCTTTGTTTTTAACATTTCTTTTACTGTATAATCTTTTTGCTGAACTTGTGATGCTTGGCTTTGACTTGTTACTTTTGCTTCTTTTAATAAAAAAGATCCGCCTACTACCATTACTAGTGCAATTATTCCCCAAAACATAAATGCTTTTGAGACACCAAATGTTGCAATAAAGGAACCGTTAATAAACTTAAATAATAAACTTCCTGTTCCATATGCTCCTACAGAGATTCCGGAGATTAATCCTTTTTTCTCTGGAAACCATTTAATTAAGTTGGACAATGATGTAATATAAGCCGTTCCGTCTGCAAATCCTACCACAACACCTGCTAAAATATATAGCATCCATAAAGATGATATTTGTGAGCTAAGAATCAAGCCAATCCCGAGCATGATTCCTGCACCCCCAATGAGACGGCGAATTCCCCATTTATCCTGCAGTTTGCCAGCAAATAAGGTAGAAAATGCTAAGGCGAAGCTTGTGATAGAGAAGGTAGTTGCAACCGAGCTTAACTCCCATCCGAATGTATCTACTAAAGGTTGATTAAATAAACTCCATGTGTAAATCGTTCCTAAACCCATTTGAACAATAATCGTACCAATCACTATTTGCCACCGTTTTTCCGTAGTCGTTCTCACTTTAATCTCCTCGTTCCTTATTGGTTATCATTTCTAAATATTATAATTTTTGTATGTTATCCCTTACATCAAAAATTATATCACCAGAAAAACGAGTAAAAGCGTTATCAGAATGAAATGCATAAAATTCGGAATAAACGGTTATTACAAATGCATAATTTGTCGGAATTCTTTTCCCTTGCTTCTACTCACCGGAACCTCCGCTTTTATATCCTTTAATCTCAATAAATAAGTATGATTAAACCAAGGAACAATTTCATGAATTTTTGATAAGTTCACTGTATAGGAGCGATGACATTTAAAGAAGATGTCTTGAGGCAATTTAGCATGAAACTCAGAAATGCTCATTGGCATCATATATTCTTCCGCTTTCGTATAGACTAGCGTTACCTTTTCACTAGCTGCCGCATAATAAATTTCATTTACGTCTGTCACGATGATATGATCATTTTTTCGTAAATTTATCCGCCCTTGTGCTTTAGCATTTCCATCTTGTCCTTTTGCCTCTTCTTCATTGGTTGATTTATAATGATCTCGATTAAATGCTCCTTCTAATTTTTTCAACATAGCAGCAATTCTTTTTTCATCATATGGTTTTAAAATATAATCAAATGCTTCTAGTTCAAATGCTTGTACAGCGTGCTCTTTATAGGCAGTAGTAAAAATAATATACGGTTTTTTCGCAAATTTGCTAATATTGCTTGCAAGAAACATTCCGTCTAAAGAAGGAATATTAATATCAAGAAAAATAGCATCTATTTCTGTCTCCTGTAAAAACTTTAAAACATCTAATCCGTCATCAAACGATGCTACCACTTCAATATTGCTATGTGTTTGTATTAAATACTCCATTTCTTCTCTCGCCGGAATTTCATCTTCAACAATAATCGCTTTCATTGTTTTACTCCTTTGCCACCTCAAAATATACTTCCGTTCCTAGGTTCAAACGTTTAATGACAAGCCCTGTTCCATACATTAATTTTAAGCGCTGATGTACATTTGATAATCCAATTTGTTTTGACGGAACTTTATCGTGGTATAGGTTATCAATCACTTCTTGCTTGATTCCAGCTCCGGTATCTTTTACACTAACCCTTATTTTCTCTCCCTTATCTTTTACAGAAATAATGATTAAACCAGGACCTTTTCTTTTTAATATCCCGTGAACGACAGCATTCTCAACAAGCGGCTGAATGAGCAAGCTTGGCAGGTTTACATGAATGTCTTCCACCTCATATTCCACTTGGAGCTTGCTTCCAAATCGCGCCTGCTCTATTTCAATATAATCACGAACTTGCTGAAGTGCTATTTGAATATCCATTAATTCTTCTCCCACTTCTAAGTTAAAACGCATATATCCAGAAAGATTATGAATTAGCTCTCTTGCTTTCTCAGGATTTTTTCTTGTTGTAGAAGCAATGGCGTTTAAGGCATTAAATAAAAAATGCGGATTAATTTTTGTTTGCAGCGCTTTTAATTCAGCTTTATTTGCAGCTTCCTTTATTTGCTCTATTCTTGATACTTCCATTAAAGTAGAAATAATTTGTGCGAGACCGATGGCCATTGTTTGCAGTGTATATGTAATCGTATTAGCTTTTTGATAATAAATTTTTAACGTTCCTGTAATGATGTCTCTTTCCTCTAACGGAATAATAAGAAGGCAATGAATTTGCGATGTATGATGGTCAGCAATATTATTTCGAATCGTAATTTTTCCGCTTCTAATCGTTTCTTTCGTTAGATCACTAATAATTTCATGACTGCCTTTGTATTTTTCTTCACCGAATCCAACATACGCAAGTACATCTTTTGTGTCCGTAATAGCAACTGCATCCGCATTTATATCATTTTTAATAATCGTACAAATGGTATACAAGGATTCCGCATTAATAGAACGAAAGTACGGCAATGTTTTATTCGCAATATCAAGGGCTAGCTTTGCCTGGCTTGCTGCAATTCTTTCTTTCTCTCCTTCTATATTTGCAATCATTAATACGATTAAGCCGATGCTCACTTGGCCTACAATCATCGGAATTCCTATTTTCGAGACAATATCTACTCCTAATTGAAATGGTTCTGCCATAACTAAAATAAACACCATGGTTAAAGTTTCACAAAACATCCCGGCAATAATCCCCATTATCCAGCGATTTGCTTTTTTCACACGAAAATGAATATAACCGGAAACGATGCCAGCTAATATACTCGTAATAAGGCAAGGAATAGAAGTTGCTCCTCCGATATCAATTACATAACGATGGACTCCCGAAACAATGCCTGTTACCACACCTACCCACGGTCCAAATAATATCCCGCCTGACATAATAGCAATTGTTCTTATATTAACAAGTGATCCTTCCACTTCAATTCCAGAATAAGTGCCAAATATAGCAAATAGGCAAAAAATAATCGTTATCAACGTTAATTCTGTTAGTGTATGCCTTTCCTTTTGCAAAGTTTCTTTAAACTTTGGCACACGGGTCATAAAAAACAACGAAATCAGCAATAATGCCGCTCTTTCAAATAATTGAATCAACATCTCCAATTCAGCGGAATAATTCAATAGAAATTCCTCCTCGAAGCCACATTCTTTCCTATTTATATTAGCAACATTTAAAGGAAGCTTCATTAATATTTGTAATTTATAACATTTTGTACAAATATTTATAGAATGTGATGAAAGTAAATAAAATAGAATTTGTATTTTTTTAAAGGCTGTTTTCGTATAGATTGTTGCTTTTAAAATCGCAGCCTGAATACACTTCGTCCGTTTAGCGAGCGTCGAGCCTCCTCGTCGCATACGCTCCTGTGGGGTCTCGTCTTTCTCGCATTCCCACAGGAGTCTACGTGTATTCAGGCTGCAAAGAAACGCTTTTCCAAATGTATTAATGTTAAAAACAACAAACTTTGAGAAAACAGCCTTTTTAAAAGATAGAAAGGTAGAAAAAGAAAGCATATGTCGACAGATAAAAACCTGCTAGTTACTTTAGCAGGTTTTGTAGGTTATCTTCTATTACTTTTCGGATCCAATGCATCACGAAGACCATCTCCAATGAAGTTAATACATAATACTGTAATAAAAATCGCAAGACCTGGTGGCACCCATGCTTCTGGGCTATTTCTTAAGATACGAATACTTTGTGCTTCGGAAAGCATATTTCCCCATGTTGCAGTTGGCTGTGGAATACCAAAGCCGATAAAACTCATTGCAGATTCAATAATAATGTATGTCGCCATCATTAAAGAGGCGTTTACGATAATCGGACCAATCGCATTCGGAATAAAATACTTAAAAATAATCCTAAAATCACTGGCGCCAATTGCTTTTGCACCTTGCACAAATTCTTGTTCCCGTAAGGAAAGATAAGTTCCCCGAATGACCCTCGTTAAATTAGGCCAGGATGTTATCGCAATGATCGCAACAAAACTGCCAATGGTTACTTTCGGCATAATGGAAACAACTGTTAAAGCGATTACGATAAATGGAAGCATTAAAATTAAATCAGCTATACGCATGATAATCGTATCTACAATTCCCCCGTAATAGCCTGCAATAGAACCTAAAACAACACCGATTACTAATGTACATACCATTGCACTAAATCCTACAATGAGAGATATCCGGCCACCATATAATAAACGGGATAAGTTATCTCTTCCTGAGCCATCATTCCCCAGTGGATGACCTTCACTTGGTGGATGTTCTACTCTCAAAAGATCAGATTTTGTTGGACTTTGATCTGTTAATAAAGGGGCAAATATTACTGCCATTACAATCAAAAACAAAATAACAACACTTGCAACAGCTAGCTTATTTTTCATAAACCTCTCAAAAGCAATTTGGGTAGGACTTTTACTTTTTTTCATATTAGGATTAATAGAAAATTCCGGTTGTGTCTCAACAGATGATTGTTGATTAAGCTGCATATTTTTTCACCTCATTCGTAACGGATTCTTGGATCAACAAGACTGTAGCCGATATCCGCTAATAAATTTCCTAATAGAGTAAAGAAGCCTATCATTAATGCAATGGTCATAATTACAGGATAATCTTTACTTGATATCGAGTTGATAAATAATGTTCCGAGTCCTGGATACTGATACACACTTTCTGTTATAATAGCCCCAGCTAAAATGGTACCAACTTCAAATCCTAATAATGTAACGATAGGAATTAACGCATTACGCAAAGTATGCTTATAAAGAACCGTATTTTCTGTCATCCCTTTTGCTCTTGCTGTTCGAATATAATCCCCGGATAATACATCAAGCACTTCTGACCGCATATAACGAGTATATGTTGCCATTCCGGCTAATCCTAATGTCAATCCTGGCAAGATTAAATGATGAAGTTTATCTACAAACAATTCAAATCCTTCTAAACCAGGCTTTGAAACCGTTCCTTGAGAAGGAAACCATCCTAATTGAACCGAAAAGAAATAGATTGCCACTAACCCAAAGAAAAAGCTTGGAATAGCAAGTCCAAAAAAACTAAACGTTGTTACACTGTAATCTAATACAGAATAAGGTTTTCTTGCCGAGTAAATCCCAATTGGAATCGAAAACAGGATGGTAATAATTAATGAGAAAACCCCTAAAGTAAGTGTATTCTCAACGCGTGCACCTACTAAATCAGTAACCTGCCTCCCCTTATAAACAATCGATTCACCAAAATCTCCTTGAATCATATCTCCAACCCAATGAAAATATTGAATATATAGCGGATCATTTAATCCTAACGCTTCTTTTTGTTTTTCATATACAGCAGGGTCCACATTCGGATCTAGTTTTCCAGTAAAAGGATCACCAGGAGCTGCTTGCATTAGTCCAAAAACAATGACTGTTAAAGCAAACAACATTGGAATAAACACAAGAACACGACGAATGATATATTTGTACAAAGGTCCTCCTCCATTCTCATTGATGTTAAATAGATAATTTCCATCTTCTATTAACTTTTAGGCTCTGTTAAACTTGCCTGTTGATTTCCGTTCCAGGCGTTCGCTTTCCGCGGGCGGTCCGGGAGCCTCCTCGGCGCTATGCGCCTGTGGGATCTCCCTCTGACTCGCTTTTCCCGCAGGAGTCTCACACCTTCCACTCCAATCAACATCGTGCCAAAATCAACAATGAGCTTTAACATAGCCAACTTTTAAAAAGAAAAGAGCAACAGAAATGTTCCGTAAGCTCTTTCCTCTTGTTTCTTGCTCTTTTTATTCAGTTACATTCCACAAATGGGTTTTATTTAAGAAAGTGTATGGTAATACATCTACACCTTGAAGACGTTTGTTATATGTCCATAAGCTATTTTGAGCGTATAGAATAAACGCTGGAAGGTCTTCTCCAAATTTAACTTGCCATTTGCTGTACACTTCACTACGGTAATCTTGCTTAAACGCATCTGGAGGAGTAAATGCATCTTTTAACAACTGATCTGCTTCTGGATCATTCCAACGAGAATAGTTGTAAGCAGCTGTTGATGACCATAATCCGCTTGGATCTGGATCTGTGCTATCTAAGTTCCAGCCAATTAAGTATAAATCCCAATCTTGAGCATTATATTCAAGATCATCAAAGTATGCTGCCGCTTGTTTTGGTTGACGTAAATCAATTTTAATGCCTACATCTTGAAGAAACTCTTGGATGATTGGTGCAGATTTTTCACGAATTTGGTTTCCTATTGGATAGTTTAGATTTAAAACCCATTCTTTTCCGTTTGGATCTTCACGGAAGCCATCACCATTTTTATCTTTATAGCCAGCTTCATCTAATAAAGCTTTTGCTTTTTCTTTATTAAACGCATATTGTTCCGGTGTTTTATCATCATATGCCGAGAATTGTGTGGCCATTGGAGAATTTTGAACTACTCCTTTTCCATTCAACAATCCTTTAATCAAATAATTACGGTCGATGGCATATGCAATTGCTTGACGAACTTTTGGATTGGATAATTTTTTGTTTTCAATCCATTTAGATGGATCTAGTGTTTTATCGCCTTTTGCACGATGATTATGCATCATACCCATTACTTGGTAACCGAAATCTGGTTGCTCTATAATTTTCAAGTTGTCATTAGCATCAACTGTTTCATAGTCAGCCGCTTGAATTCCTGTTGGGTCCGCTACAAAATCAACTTCTCCACTTTCTAATAAACCAAGAATAACGGATTGGTCGACTACTTTCCATACAATGCTATCAAGGTATGGTTTGCCTTGCCAGTAATCATCGTTTCTTTCAAGAACATATTGTTCTCCTTCAATGATTTCTTTTAATTTGAATGGACCTGTACCGATTACTTCTTTTGTTGAAGCAGCAACTTTTGGCATATCAGCAATTGCTACATCTTTAAAAACATGTTCAGGAATAATAAAGAAGCTCGCATCAGCAAGCGCTAAAACGTTAGGCTTGGCATACTTAAATTTTACTGTATGGTCATCTACCGCTACAACGCCTTCAAAATCTTTCGTTTTTCCAGTAGAGAATTCCTGATAACCTACTAGTCTTTCCACATATTGTGTACGGACACCGCCTGCTTCTACATATCCAGGACTAGCAATTGTTTTGTATGTAAATACAACATCATCGGCAGTAAATGGCTCGCCATCATGCCATTTAACATTTTCTTGCAGATGGAATGTTGCCTCTGTATGGTCGTCATTAAATTCCCAGCTTTTTGCTAAGTTTGGTTTAAACTCTAAGTTTTTATCTTGTGTTAATAATTGTTCATGTGTTAATAATAAAATATTATTTTCGTATTGATCTTGATAAAAAACCGGGTTAAAGATGCCTGCTGGAGCTGTATCCATTGCACCAGTCACTGTTCCTCCAGCTTTTGGTTTAGCATCTCCACTTGGCTTTGCATCCGTGTCTTTGCTGCCACTGTTACATGCAGCCAGCACTCCCATTACTAGGATAAAGCATAAAACAAGCAACCAACTTTTCTTCTTCACAACGTTTCCCCCTTTTAAAATTTTTTCATTATATAGTGAACACAAGAATAGTAACGCACCACCTCCTTATAGACAAAAAATGATTAATCTTCTTTGTTGTATAAGTGGCATGCAACAAAATGTCCTTCTTCAACTTCCATTAACTCAGGACGAACCATTGCACAACGTTCATGTGCCTTTGGACAGCGTGTTCTAAATGAACATCCCGATGGAGGATTGGACGGACTTGGCAAATCCCCTTGTAAAATAATTTTTTCTTTTTTCTTATGTATGTTCGTTGTTGGAACTGCAGACAACAGCGCCTGTGTATATGGATGAAGCGGAGTATCATAAAGATTTTTTTTCGGTGCTATTTCGGCAATTCTTCCTAAATACATGACTGCTACACGATCACTTATATGTTTAACCACACTTAAATCATGAGCAATAAATAGATAGGTTAAGTTAAATTCATCCTGCAAATCTGCCATTAGATTTAGAACTTGTGCCTGTATGGATACATCAAGTGCCGATACTGGTTCATCACAAACAATAAACTTAGGGTTTAGTGCTAATGCACGTGCAATACTAATCCGTTGTCTTTGCCCACCTGAGAACTCATGTGGATACTTTACACGATCAGCTGCCCGCAAACCTACTTTTTCTAATAGATTAATAGCTTTTTCTTGTCTTTCATGTCTTGATAGGTTCGTTTGGACAAGAAGGGGCTCTTCTATTAATTCTTGTACACTCATTTTTCCGTTTAGCGAAGCAAAAGGATCTTGAAACACGATCTGCATATCTTTTCGTATTGGACGCATCTTTCTGTTGCTAATAGTAGAAATATCTTGATCTTCAAATACAATTTTTCCTTCTGTAGGATCTAACAAGCGCAAAATGATTCTACCTAGTGTAGATTTCCCAGAACCTGACTCACCAACTAGACCTAATGTCTCTCCTCTAATTACATTTAGGGATATACCATCTACTGCTTTTACATGGCCGACTGTTCTTTTTAATACTCCCCCTTTAATAGGAAAATATTTCTTAATGTTCTCTGCTTGCAGTATGTAGTCTTTCTCTGTTTTTTTGACTAAATCTTGCTCTAATAATGACATGAATTCTAACTCCCCCTATTCGTACAGATAGCATCGAACCTTATGGTTATGCTCTTTTTCTAGAAGTTGTGGGTTGCTTTCCCTACATCTATCCATTACAAATTTGCAGCGATCAGAGAATCGGCAGCCTACAGGAAAATCATATGCAGGAGGAACAGTTCCTTGAATCACGCCAAGTCTATCCACATCATCATCAAGGTTTGGCAGACTTTCTAATAAACCGCTTGTATAAGGATGCTTTGGCTCTGTAAATAATTCCTTCACATCGGCTTGCTCTACAATTTGACCGCCATACATAACCATTACACGATCAGCATATTCCGCAACTACTCCAAGGTCATGTGTAATAAGTAAAACTGCCATATTAAATTTCTTTTTCATTTCATCTAATAAATCAAGAATTTGCGCCTGTATTGTTACATCCAGTGCTGTTGTAGGTTCGTCTGCAATAAGAAGTTTCGGCTCACATGAAATGGCGATCGCTATCATAGCCCGCTGACGCATGCCGCCCGATAATTGATGGGGGTACTCTTTCATTGTTTCTTCTGCTCTAGGAAATCCAACTGTCTTTAAAATCTCTACAGCTTTTTGATGTGCTTGTTCTTTCGAAAGCTTATTATGCTTTTTTATTGTCTCTATAAGTTGATTTCCAATGGTAAATACAGGGTTTAATGCTGTCATCGGCTCCTGAAATACCATTGCCATCTCACTGCCGCGAAGCTTTGCCATCTGCTTGTCTGTATAAGGAACGATATCCTTTCCATCAAATCGGATTTGGCCTTCTCTAATTTTCCCAGGTTTTCCAACAAGCTTCATTATAGAGAGCGATGTAATACTTTTACCACTGCCAGACTCTCCTACCAGTGCCACCGTTTCACCTGGATTAATGGAAAAATTAACTCCATCAACCGCTTTAGCAACCCTTTGCTTATCTACTTGAAAATAAGTTTTTAAACCTTCCACTTCTAACAACGCATGTTTAACCATTCACTCACCTCAACAAAAATCCTAGTTACATTTATTCATTTTTAAAAACTTCTTATAATTATATCCAACTCTAAAAAACATTTTTTTAAAATATAAACATTATTCTGAAAATACAATAGTTTTGTTTATTAATATAATACTGTGCTCAAATATTGTAAAGACAATTTTTTCGTAAAATGGCTTATATTATAAAAAAATTGCAACTTTTTGAATTTTTTTTGTCAAAAAATCGTAAGTTCACCCATAAAAAATCACTTTCCATTAAACAAAATTAACACAATTATAGTATTTCAAAATAATTTAAAATACTATATTGTAGTTTGATCACGTTTACTATTCCTTTACATTCACTTGATATTTATTTACTTTATATAAATCAACTAATTTTTATATACTCTATTAAGCATCCTTTAAATTATTTTTATATATCTTTTTGTTAGTAAAACTTTTTACATCCACCTAATTTTTTCATTTATTATTAATTAAAAATAAAATTCATTCTTTTTATTATTTTTTTCGATTAACTAAAGAAATTTTATTATTCTTATGTAGATGGTAGAAAAATAATAATAGTAACATTTTAAAGAGAGAATAATATTATCACCTCTAAAATCAGTTTCTCTTTCTAAAAGAAGATAAATAGACAGAATATTCAGTGGATAACACCATATGTTATCCCTCATTTGATGTCAAACAATAAATTGGAAAAAATACTTGATTTTAAAATTTCTATATAATACCATAGTTTTATGAATATAAAACAATTAGATGATGAAATAAGAGTACAAATTTTTAAAGCTTTATCAGATGAATCAAGAATTGCGATTGTTCGCACGCTTTATTTAAGTGGCAAAGAGTTAAGCTGTGGAGAAATTGGTGAAAGGTGTGATATTTTAAAAACAACTGCCTCTTATCATTTTAAAACGTTAAGAGAAGCAAAGTTAACAATTGTCCGTAAAGATTCTCGAACAAAATATGTACAACTAAACTTAGAAACGTTTGAAAAGTATTTACCCAATTTTTTAGAAACTCTTTAATAGGTTGTTCAAAAAGGCATCAAATGAAAGGCGGCTAATCTCTTCGTTGTTGGCTGGCTTCTAATTTGTGCCCTTTCTAGGCTGTTTTCTTAAAGTTTGTTGTTTTTTACATAAAAAATTGGAGATGAAGTACTCTGCAGACGGAATACACGTAGAATCCTGTGGGAATGCGAGAAAGACGAGACCCCACAGGAGCGTACGCGACGAGGAGGCTCGACACTCGTCCACGGAAAGCGAAGTGTATTCCGTCTGCGAATTTAAAAGCAACAACTATACGAAAAAAGCCTTTATCTAACAATTCGTTCAATAGTTTCAAAGTTTTAAAACTATTTAAAGGAGATTTTCCCATGAATAAAATAATTGCTTTATTTTTCTTTGTTATGTTTGTAATAGGAACAGATACATTTTTACTCTCGCCTTTATTGCCTATACTTTCAGATCTTTATGATGTACCAACAAATATCTCAGGTTGGATGGTCAGCTCATATGCGTTAGGATATGCTGCTTTTGCTTTGATAGCCGGTCCAATTTCCGATAACCTTAACCGAAAAAAAGTAATGATATACGGAATGATTAGTTTTGCAATCGCTACTTTATTATGTGGATTCGCATCGAGTTTTTGGCTAATGTGTTCGATGAGATTTATCGCAGGAGTAAGTGCAGCATTTGTTTCTCCTCAAATTTGGGCTACTATTCCATTATTAGTTGCTCCCGAAAAAATAATAAAAAGCATGGGAATCGCAACTGCAGGATTAGCAATCTCCCAAGTAATTGGATTGCCTATTGGCAGCTATCTTGCTTCTTTTTCATGGAATATGCCGTTTTTTATTTTATCTGGATGCTCCTTTATCCTTCTTTTATTCCTAGTGTTCACCATGCCTTCCATGGAACCTAATAAGAATATCGAAAATAGAGAATCTATTATTCAACGATACAGATCTTTATTTTCCCATCCGAAAGCAGCAACATTATTTTTTGCCTATTTTCTTTTTCAAACAGGGAATTTTGGTGCGTTTGGCTTTTTAGGAACATGGCTGAGTGATGCTTATCATTTTAATGTCAGTCAAATAGGCAGCGCTATGTTTATATTAGGGTTAGGCAATTTTTGTGGAAGCTTTTTCGGAAGCAGATATATTAATAAAATTGGCATGTCTACTTCCCTTTTAGGCGGAGTTTTCCTGATGGGCATTTTATATTTTTGTCTACCTTTTTATCATCATATTTTTCTTGTTGAACTTTCTTTTTTCTGTTTATTCTTTTTAGCAGGCATCTTATTTCCTCTTATGATGAGTTTACTGCAATCTTTATCTGCTACTGCAAGAGGAACGATTGCTTCATTATCTAATTCACTTATGTACATAGGCACCACGATAGGTATAATGATTGCCGGTCAACTATATCATCACTTTAACTATTTTCTTGCCGTCACTGCATTTACAGCTATAACGTTTATTTTTTCTATCATATTTTTTCGTGCAGGCAGTGTGGTAAAAGCAGAAGCAAAATTAGAAGCAAAAGCCTAACTAAAAAAGGTGAGTTTCTACTATATAATAGAAGACTCACCTTTTTATTATTTTTTAAAAATGCCAAATGACTTTCCAAGCGGCAGGACAACTTGTCCAAAATGTGTGTTTAACACAATAGCTGCACTACCATAAAAAGATAATAGGGCGATGCACAATTCTGCTATGCCAGCAATCATATGAGTTACTTCATACATAATGCCAAAGGAACTTAAAGATAATCCAATAAATAACAAATCAATAAAAACGAAAATAACAAATAATACTTTATTTGTTTCTAAAGCCCCTACTGTCATAAACAAACTGAAAATCAAATAGCCAATAAAAGCAAAACCAAGTTGTTTCATATCTACATTTGCAGCAAGCTTTTCGCCAAAAACTCCTAGTTGAAGCAACCAAGTAGTTCCTACTCCAAACCAAAACAGACCGAAAGCTCCAAATGCTGTTGTTCCAAAAATATTATTGTGTTTTGCATCAAGTAATGCTGCAATCAGCTGTGCTATTCCACCTAAAAAAATAGCCCATGGCAATACTAACGAAACACCTTCCGTTATGCCTAATTTTTGTGATGATGCTACAAGTGTTACCATCGCAAGACCGAACAATCCTAATGCGGATGGATCTGCTGTTATAATTTTAACCTGCGTGTGATTCTGCGTTCCCATATTTTCCTCCTTATACTGTGTGTTCAAAAGAAGACAATCAAAGCGGAGAAGGTCGAGACGAGGAAGTCACGAAGTCCATACGTGAGGATTGCAGTGACGACTACAAAGAGATTCGACCGCTATGGTTCCCGAACTTTTTGAACAAACTTTAAAAACATACTCATGTAATTTATAAGATTATAGAAGAAGTGTCAATACAGATTTTGTCGAATTAACATTATTCATATTTATTCCCTGATTCAGTTCCTAAAATACGGAAATACTCCCCCTAAATATTGAAGAATTCGTACCCTGCCGACTCAACTAAATAACAATGACAAAAGAATATTCATCCTGTTTTGTGAAATACTATTAATGCTTGTAATAAAAACCAACGAGGTCAAATAATAATGATTGAAAAAGGAAAAATTTCTTCATTTCAAATGGCAATTATCGTCGTAATGTTAATCATATCCACTGCTTTGCTCACTGTTCCAGCAGTTACAGAAAAACATGCAAATCGTGATATGTGGATGTCACCAATATGGGCATCACTTAATGGGGTATTAACAGCTGCTATTGTCTATCAGTTAAATAAAATTCATCCCAAAAAAACGATTATTCAGTACACTCCTCAAATTACGGGAACAATTATTGGAAAGGCGATTGGGTTTATCTTTTTATTTTATTTTTTACATGCATCTGGCTTGATTTCTATCGAATACGCAAATGTCATTAATAGTCTCTTTCTTGTTGAAACACCTTCCATTATCATTATGGGAAGCATGATTCTTGTTTGTGCATTTGCTGTACGAGGGGGAGTAGAGATTGTCGGGAGAGCTGCAGGGGTATTCGCACCCATTTATTTATTTCCATTATCTTTATTCATACTACTACTGCCCAGTTTAAAATTTAATAACCTACTTCCAATAATGGAAAATGGGATACTTCCATCTATTAAAGGTGCTCTAATACCTCAAGTATGGTTCAGTGAAGTTTTTCTAGTTTCCATGCTACTTCCTTATATTACAGATAATAAAAAAGGGGTAAAACCAGTTTTATTCGCAGTTTTATTTGCGATGATAACGATGGTTTACATCAACTTAGTCACCTTATTTTTATTTGGAGATTCTTTAGCCACGTATTCTTATCCAGTATTTTCTGTTTTCAAATACGTGGAGATTCCTCCCTTTTTTGAACATATTGAATCCGTTGTAATTGTCATATGGGTAACGGGGGTATTTATTAAGCTCTCCCTCTTTTTTTATGCACTTGTATTAGGAACGGCTCAATGGATCGGGCTAAATAACTATCGTTCACTCGTCTTCCCACTCAGTTTTATTGTCCTTTTATTTGGTAAATGGGTATCTCCAAATTTACAGGAACTGAATAAATTTCTAGAAACCATCAGTCCATACTATACAACATCCATTTTCACCGTCATTCCTATGTTTTTATTGCTTGTTTCTATTATAAGGAGGAAAATATTCAAAAAGGAGTAATCACCTTTTAATGGTAGGCTGTTTTCTTATAGATTGTTGCTTTTAAACGCGCAGCCTGCATACACTTCGCTTTCCTTGGGCGAGCGTCGAGCCTCCTCGTCGCATACGCTCCTGCGGGGTCTCGTCTTTCTCGCATTCCCACAGGAGTCTACGTGTATGCAGGCTGCTAAGAAACACTTTTCCAAATGTTTTATGTAAAATACAACAAACTTTGAGAAAATAGCCTAATGGTAAATACTCCTGCTTTTAATATAAGATCACTATTCCATCTATTCTTGATTAAATTTCTTTTTAGAAATCCATCTATTCGCTACTATAATTGTTAGCGCCACCCATACAAGTACCACTAATACATTTCCTATCACTTCTATATTAACTGTTCCTAAAATTAATACTTTCATAGCAAGTTTACTCATACATGCTGGATTCACATAATCTATAACAGGACTTATTCCAACTACAATTCTACAGCCAAGTAGAAATACAATAGATATTAATGCAATAATACCTTGGCTATTAAAAATAGTACTAACCATTGTCGTGAAGGAAACGATAAACAAAACCCATACTAAATAAAACATAAAAGCCAAAATAAAATCTGAAAAGTTCACATTGGAATATAACAAATTAACATACAGATAGGAAACGGTATACCCTAACGCTGCACTACAGGCAATAAACAGATAATTAGAAATGACTTTTCCACTTATATATTCCATAACATTTACAGGTCTTGTAAAAATAAAAGATAGCATACCGTTTGCTTTATCTGACTGTACCACTCCCATCATAGAAACAATAATAATGATAATGCCTAATTGATCAAACTGGGAACCTAATGTACTAGCAAGTACTTCCCCACCCTTTTGAGCAGCGATACTTGGATCAATGGTGATACCTTGGCTACCGCCTATTGCTTTTAATATAGAAGGTAAATAGTAACTTACAACTGGTTGCGTTATCCCTAAAAAAATAAATACTAGAGGCAGCCAAATAACTTTAAATTCCCGTACTATCTGAACAAATTCCTTTTTCGCTAATACAGTAAAACTATTCATTTTTCCACCACCAATTTTAAGAATATCTCTTCTAATGTATCGTTATCTATTTCAAATCTTATTAAATCAACCTTATACTCCAGTGCACTAGCGAGCAGCATGTTTTTATTCTGGTCTATATTTTCGACCTCTATTTTTACTTTATTACCTAATACTTCAATACTTTTTACATAGTTTAAGTTCTTCACTATTTCCATCCATTTTTGACTTTTTTCCGTCATTTCCATATTAATTTTCTGATCGCTGTTCCTATTTAATAATGCAGTTAATGTTGTATCTTCTATCTTTCTACCATTTTTCATCATGACAAATCTTTCACATATTTCTTCTGCATCACTTAAAATATGAGTGGACAATAATATTGTTGTCTCCTTCTTCATTTCTTGAATAATATTCAGTACTTCTCTTCTTCCAATGGGATCTAATGCAGATACTGGTTCGTCCATTACAATCAAAGATGGTTTATGCAACAACGCCTGTGCAATTCCCAGCCTTTGTTTCATTCCGCCTGAAAAAGTTCCAACCTTTGAATTCAATTCCCCGCTTAGCCCTACTTTCGACATTAATTCTGGAATAGCCCTGGTTACTTCTTCTTTTTTTATTCCAGAAAGCTGCCCCATAAAAACTAAAGTTTCTTGAGCAGTCATCCATGGAAAAAAATTTGGATACTGCGGCAAGTAGCCGATTTGCTTTTTCATTTTTGAAATTTTCTTTCCATCAAGTAAAACTTCACCTTCATTGGGATCAATAATATCTAACATAGCTTTTATTAGTGTCGATTTGCCAGCACCATTTGGTCCTATCAATCCGACACATTCTCCTGAATGCAATTCCATCGAAAAATTATTTACTGCCGTTTTTTCTTTAAATTTTTTCGTAACATGTTTAATTTCTAATTTCATATTCTGCCACTATCCTTTCTGCCAATAACGAAATACAGAATTGAACCAAGCATATTAACAAAAATAATAATAAACGCCCACAATAAAACATTTTTTCTCGTTTTACGATGCCTGTATAAATCAATTAAAGCGATTAAAATTAATACTATTCCAATTGCAAGCACCGGTAAAACAATCGGTAGAAATGACAAAAAATCAACACCGTTCAATCCGTAATGCACTTCCATATCTTTCACTCCTTCATTCAATTATATTATCATTATTGATAATAATAATATAATTGTCAAACCATTCCTCCTTGTTACTTATAATATTGTGTTAATTCCCTCTGTTATTTATAATGATAATATTATCATTAATGGCATATTCACTTTATTGTAAGGAGAAAAATCATGAATAAAGCGGAAGTTTTAATGCACCCAGTTAGGATAAAGATTTCTCAAGCTTTAATGAGAAACAAAGAAAATGGGCTAACTCCTCTAGAAATGGTAAAAATTATTAAAGATGTACCTCAAGCAACACTTTATAGACATATACAAGTTTTACTTGATTCTGGAGTTATTCGTATTATTAAAGAAAAAAAAGTCAGATCCGTTTCAGAAAAATACTATTCTTTAAATGAGGAAGAGGCAAAGATAAGCAAAGAGGAATGGAAAAAATTATCCACCGAAAAAAAATTAGACTATTTTTCTTATTATCAATTATCACTGATGAATCAATATCAAAACTATCTTTCTTCACTAGAAGAAAAAGGTTCGACAGAAGATGGGTCAACCTTTTCCCTTTTAGAATTAAAGCTTGATGATGAAAGCTTTAACAACTTTCAAAATGAATTAAACGATCTGGTGGTTAAATACTTTAAAAACAATAAACAAGATGCACCAATTCGAACAGTTGGCGTTGCCATTATTCCCGAATCTTAAAATAGGAAGGGCTTTTAGCCTCTTCCCTCTCACCTAAGGATCTCCATCTAAGTCCCAAAACATTCTAAAATCAGGCTCTGTTTTATATACCCTTTTTTTTCAGCTCTATGACTTTTGTTCTTAACATTAGAGATGTAATGTCTCTAATGCCATCAAATTAAGCGTTTTAATAAGTTCATGAAATTTTAGAATATAACGGGAGTTCTTTTCTAGTTCACGGTGTTATCCATTTTTTGTTTACTGACAGGCACTCCCCTTCCAACATTTCCTTTTTTTAGTTAAAATACTATTAGGAAAAATCGATTGAAAAAGGATGGTGTTATACTTTGGACAAACCTACACTAGAAGTGTATTGTCTTAAACAAACTGGGGCTAGTCATGACTATCAAGTAGATTGGAAAGCAGATCGTTACCATGTTGGTGGGAAAATGTTTGCGATGATAGGTGGTGACTCTCAAGGAAAACCTATTATCACATTAAAATGCGACCCTGCACGTGCCGAGGAATTGAGAGAAATTTATGAAGGGATTATTCCAGGTTATTATATGAATAAAACCCACTGGAATTCTATTTATCTTGATTCGACTATTCCAGATGAATTATGGGAACTGTTAATTGCTCATTCCTATACATTAGTATTTGAAAAGTTACCAAAAAAACTACAGCGAGAAATCAACATGACAGTGTTTGTCGATAATAAAAATAGATAACAATATTTATAATTTGACCAAAAAAAAGAGGCAATCGGCTGCTCTCTTTTTTTTGTGAGCATAATTTTAGCATTTCCATCTAATTCTTGAGTGAAAAAAGACACTCTAGCTCATTTTTTTGTATGCTAAAAGTACTGATTTTCACTATATTTCAACCTAGATCTTTTATACTGCGTTTTATAACGGAATTATTACAAGAAAAAATAAGTTAATAAGAGATTGAAAGTTAAACTTTTAATTTCAATATGAATAGTAAGTTAATTAACATATGTGCATAACCCCTATTTTTTCCATAATAAAACGAAGGATATGGATGAAATAGGAAAACATAAATATAAAAAAAGGATAAGTACCTACGTTTAGAAAATATACCCACCCTATTATTCTATTAAAAAAAGGATAAATTTAACTTTTAAATACACAAATAAATAAATCTTTAATAGCCAAAAGCAGCTATAATCTTTGCTCGCTAATCATTTTTACAAAATTAATATGGCTGTTATAAAAGTAATAGAATGAATTCTATTCGTCCTAGTTATATTTTAGGGTAAAGAAGAAAAAGTCGAAATTTGTTACATTTGGTCGAATTGACGATGTTTCATTATCAACGTAATCTTGAGTTGTAACAGCAGCTTGTCAGTTTGTTTAGGATTATTGTCAAACTTCAACATGCTTAAATGAATAGATTCATATATAGAGTGACACATTGTGCATCGAACCATCAGGAGCTAGATTTTCATTACACATCATAATAATAGAAGTCAATGTTCCATAGTGACACTTTATTTCAATTTAAAAAGATGAATCTTCTTCATTTAGCAATATATATCCTACCTAAATAAATGACACAGATGCAGTTTCTTGGTCTAAAAAGCAACTAACTTTTTAGATACACTTTTTGGGAAAAGGAGAAATGTATGAACATCCAAAAGATTTTCAAACAAGCAACAGCAGTAACCTTTGCATCAGCCTTACTAGTAGGAGGTGGATCTTTAGCTTCTGCGAAAGAAAAAGACAGTATGGATTTCAAAGAAAGTTACGGCATTTCCCATATTGAACGAAGTGATATGCTAAAAATGTCTATACAACAAAAGCTGGAAAAATTTAAAGTGCCGACATTTGATGCATCAACGATAAAAAATATCCCTTCAGCAAAAGGCTTTGATAATAATGGCAACCCAATAGATTTAGATGTATGGGATACTTGGCCATTACAAAACGCTGATGGAACAGTAGCAGAATATAATGGATATGAAATCGTTTTTGGTTTAGCAGGAGATCCTAAAAACCCAAATGACACGTTTATTTACATGTTCTATAAAAAAGTAGGCGATAATTCTATTAAAAATTGGAAAAACGCTGGTAAAGTATTTAAAGCTACTGATAAATTAGGTCCAAATGATCCTATTCTAAACAAACAATCAGAAGAGTGGTCAGGTTCTGCAACTTTAACTTCTGATGGAAAAGTTCGCTTATTCTATACAAATCGTCATGAATTCAAACCAGAAAATGGGGATTTTGGAAAACAAACATTAACAACGGCGCAAGTCAACGTATCTCAACCAGATTCTGACACGCTTAAGATTAATGGCGTAGAAGATTTCAAATCGATCTTTGATGGAGACGGCAAATACTACCAAACAGTTGACCAAGCATTCGGCGGTGGAGACTTCTCTGATAATCATACATTAAGAGATCCTCACTACGTTGAAGAAAACGGTAAAAAATACCTTGTGTTTGAAGCAAATACAGGAACAGAAGTTGGCTACCAAGGAGCAGAATCTCTGTATAATAAAGCTTACTATGGAAAAAGTGAAGCCTTCTTCCAATTAGAGAAAAATAAATTAATGCAAAATCCTAAAAAGAAGGATGCTGAAATTGCTAACGGTGCACTAGGAATCATTGAACTAAATGATGACTATACGATGAAAAAAGTAATGAAGCCGTTGCTTGCATCTAATACAGTTACGGATGAAATTGAACGTGCGAACGTATTTGAAATGAACGGAAAATGGTACTTATTCACAAGTACTAGAGGATCTAAAATGATCGTTGATGGAATTGGTTCCAAAGATATTTATATGTTAGGTTATGTGGCAGATTCCTTAACTGGAGAATATAAACCTTTAAATGGAACTGGACTTGTATTACATCATGCTCTTGATCCTAATGATGTTACATTTAACTACGCTCACTTTGTAACACCAAACAAGAATAAAGATAATAATCTAGTAGTAACAAGCTACATGACAAATAGAGGTTACTTTAAAGATCAACATTCTACTTTTGCTCCAAGTTTCTTACTGAACATTAATGGATCAAAAACTGAAGTTGTAAAAGATAGCATCTTAGAACAAGGGCAATTAACAGTTGAAGAAAACGATAAGAAGTAATAGCAACAAATGAGTTAAATATATAAAAAGAAAATGCCAACCGTATATTGGCATTTTCTTTTTATAAGATGAATGAAAACAAAGTTCCAAGTACCTTCATTAGATCGATACCTTTTTATTTTTTTCCTATATTCTAGGTAATTGGAGAGTATACCAGGTACTTTTGGGACCCTCATCTAATCGCAGCAAGATAAGGCAAAAAAACAAAGTGGTGAATCGAATTGAAAAAACGAGCATTTAAATTTAATAAGAAAGCATCTATTTGGGTAGCTATTTTTACCGTGTTTCTCGGTCTAGTAATTGTCATAGGATTAATGGCAAATCATAAAGATAATAAAAATACTAAAGATAATAAGCAAGTAAAACCAGTAACTCATGAAAAGCCGACCTATCGATCAACGTACCATTTTACAACACCGGATAAATGGAAGAACGATCCTCAGAAGCCGATTTATTTTGATGGAAAGTATCATTACTATTATCTTTATAATCGGGATTATCCGAAAGGGAACGGGACAGAATGGCGCCATGCAACATCAGAGGATTTGGTGCACTGGAAAGATGAAGGAGTGGCCATTCCTAAATATACAAATAAAAATGGTGATCCATGGTCAGGATCTGTCGTAGTGGACAAAAATAATACGGCAGGCTTCGGAAAAGGAGCACTTGTGGCCATCGTAACACAACCATCCGCTGATGGTGGAAAGCAAGAACAATATTTATGGTACAGTACAGACAAAGGAAAAACGTTTAAATCATACAGTGATCATCCGATTATGCCAAATCCAGGTACGAAGGATTTTAGAGATCCGAAAATCATTTGGGATCACCTAGCAGGCAAATGGGTGATGACAATGGCAGAAGGATCAAAAATAGGTTTTTATGAGTCTTATAATTTAAAAGAATGGCATTATACAAGTAGTTTCATGACAGAAAATATCGGAATTACAGAGTGTCCAGATCTATATATGATGCGTGCGAATGACGGTACCTTTAAATGGGTGCTTGGTGCAAGCGCAAATGGAAAATCGAGAGGAAAGCCAAATACGTACGCATATTGGACTGGAAACTTTGATGGAAAAGCATTTTTCCCGGACCATACAGAACCTCAATGGTTGGATTATGGTTTTGATTGGTATGGTGCTGTAACATTTGAAGAAGGAAAAGACAGTGATCCATCCAACCATCGTTATGCATTGGCATGGATGAATAATTGGGATTATCCGCATAATACGCCAACGCTAAAAGAAGGTTTTAACGGACTGGATTCGATTGTTCGTCAAATAAAATTAGTACAAGCAGACAACGGTGCATATACGTTGACGTCACAGCCTATTGAAGCATTGAATCAATTAACGAATTCAACGGATTCCTTCAAAGAAATTAAGGTGAATGGTTCAAAAACACTTGATGTAACAGGGGATGCGTATCAACTTGAAGCTGATATTTCTTGGGAAGATGCCAAGAACATAGGATTAAGGCTTCGAGAATCAGCTGACAAAAAACGTCATGTTGATGTTGGTATTTTTACAGAAGGGTCAAACTCTTATGTGAACAGAGGGCAAACTGGGCAGCCCGATCAAAGCAATAAAAATATTGAAAGCAGGGCACCATTTGATGCAAGCAAAAAGAACGTTCACTTAAAGATCCTCGTCGATAAAACGAGTATCGAAGTGTTTGTAGATGATGGGAAAGTTGCATACTCAAGTGAGATATTCCCGGAATTAAACGATAAAGGCATCAGCCTCTTTTCTGAAGGCGGCACAGCTACCTTTAAAAATATTAAAATCAAACACTTTCGTTCAATCAATTAAATAGCAATAGTTAGGGTGGCAGTCCTCCAGTGTGTAAAAGCATTTGGGACTGCCACCCTTATTAATTGTGATAAAATGTTTGTATAAATCTGATTAAAAAAGGAGCAATTATGAATAATGAACATATTCAAACAGCTATTGCATTTACAGAAGTAAAAAAGAATTATCTTGAAAATGATGAAGTTTATTCCGTCTTAAATGGAGTATCAGGCAAAGTTAAGCAAGGTTCTTTCGTTATGATTGTTGGTCCTTCAGGTTCGGGAAAAAGCACGCTTCTTTCGATGTGCAACTTGCTTCATACACCTGATGAAGGAGAAATTTACGTATTTGGAAAAGAGATCAGAAAGTGGGATGTTACGGAACTGCGAAAAAAAGTAGGAATTGCTTTTCAATCAGCTCCCATTCTTGACGGAACGGTTCGTGATAATATGTTAATTGTCCAAAAGCTGCATAATAAACAGCATCTTTCTCCTGAACAACTTTGTTCTTTAACAGGACTTCCACATAATTTATTAGACCGAGACGCCAAAGATTTATCAGGTGGACAAAAACAAAGACTTTCATTAGCTCGTACATTATCCAATCCTTCTGATATTCTGCTTTTAGATGAAATTACGTCTGCTTTAGACATTGCGGCTGCTCATGAAATCGAAGAACTTATTGTTCAGTTGAATAAAGAACAAAACAAAACGATTATTTGGGTCACTCATAATCTCGACCAAGCAAAACGGTTGGCAGATGAAGTATGGCTCATGATAGACGGTAAACTAATTGAAAGTGCCGACCCTACATTATTTTTTACAAATCCTAAGCACCCCGAAACACAGGCCTTTTTACAGGGGGCATCATTATGAGCAATCTATCTTTGTTATTTACGATTATTTTCGTGTTTATTGCGTTATTTTTATCGAAATCATTCCGCATCGGCCTTGAAAAAGATATAGTTGTCGCCAGCGTTCGTGCAGCGGTACAATTATTGGTCATTGGTTATGTGCTGTCGTTTATTTTTGACACAAACAGCCCTATTTTTATTATCTTAATACTTATTTGTATGTTAACTGTAGCATCACAAAATATTGTTAAGAAAAAGCAGCAAGGGTTTCAATTATTTTGGAGAGTGTTTATCACCCTGGCAATTGTAGAAGCCATTACACAAGGAATTATTTTAAGTATTCAAATCATTCCTCCAACAGCAAGATACATTATTCCTGTCAGCGGCATGATTATCGGAAATTCAATGGTTATTGCCAGCTTATTTTTAAACAGACTGCATGCTGAGGTAGATAGTCGCAGAGAAGAAATTCAATTAATTCTTGCACTTGGCGGTACATCCAAACAAGCCATTCATCATACTTTAAAGTCAGCCATCAAGACAAGTATGATTCCAACACTAGAAAGTCAAAAAACAATCGGCCTCGTTCAGCTTCCCGGCATGATGACTGGTCAAATTATTGGCGGTGCTAGTCCGATACAAGCAGTAAAATTCCAGCTGCTCATCATATTTGCCATAATGGCTTCTGCAACACTCACCTGTTTTATTTTAAGTCGACTTACATACCCTACTTTATTTAATTCATATCAACAGCTTGTTAAAAGATAAAGCTGTTTTCTCAAAGTTTGTTGTTTTTTACATAAAAAACATTTGGAAAAGTGTTTCTTAGCAGCCTGAATACACGTAGACTCCTGTGGGAATGCGAGAAAGGACGAGACCCCACAGGAGCGTATGCGACGAGAAGGAGAAGGCTCGACGCTCGCTAAACGGACGAAGTGTATTCAGGCTGCGGGTTTAAAAGCAACATTCCATACGAAAACAGTCAAAGAAAAAGAGCAAGGATTCTTACTAAACTAATGTTGTCCTTGCAGCTGATCTACTAAAGTTTTTGCTTGTTTATCAAGTTGACTGGCAGCTTTGCCAATACCAATAAATTCATGAACTGCTTGTTCGATACGAGAATGACTTTCAGAAATAGTCTTGTCTAAATGCTTGGTTCCTGTACTAATATTTTGCACTTGTTCCGTTATTTTCTCTACATTAGAATGTACCTCTTGAGTCGCTTCCTTAGCTTGATTCGCTAACTTTCGTACTTCGTTTGCAACAACGTTAAATCCACGTCCATAATCGCCAGCGTGAGCTGCTTGAATTGCCGCATTTAAAGCCATTAAGTTGGTGTGCGAGGAGATTTCACTGATGGTTTTCACTATACCTCGAATGGCTTCAGTTTGAATATTAAGAGATTGCAAAACCCTCATGTTTTCATTGGTTTGCTCCACCATTTGCATAATTGCAGAGGCGACTTTTTGACTGCGGGTAATGCCTTCTTCCGCACGTTCCTTTAGATTTTCCGCCATATGTTGTAATTCATATGTAACCTTTGAAGTTCCAACTTCACGAGCTGTAATATCCGTAGCGACTTTAATGACTGCTTAGATTGATCCTCTTTCATCAAAAACTGGTGTATAAGTTGCTTCAAGCCAGATAGTACTTCCTTGCTTAGTTACTCTTTGTATTTTTTGTTGAAAAGACTCTCCATTTCGGAAACTTTCCCAGAAAGCATCATATTCTGGACTTTGAGCGAATGCCGAAGTACAAAATTCACGATGATGCATATTAGGTAGTTCCTCAGCACTATAACCTATCGCATATGCAAAATTATGATTTGCCCAAAGCACCTTTCCATAAGGATCAAATTCAATCATTGCTAATGACTGTTCTAAAGCAGCAAGCACAGCATCTTGACCTAACACTTGGGTACTAGATGGGGTTATTTTGGAAAGATGGTCCATCGATATGTTAATCTCCTATTTTAAAATATTTTTCGATTCATTTTATAATGATTGTAATAGAGTACAAATCAGGATATCCTCTTTTGCAAGAATATAAGCCCGATTATAGAATAACATAAAGGCGTTTTTAAATAACTTTATTTGTATTTAAACGATAATAATATCAATTAACATTTGGAACAGCCTTATCAATTTGTTTAAGCGCCACCCCTTCACTTTTAGTTATCGTACACCCTCTATAACATAAAAAAAGCAGCATTCTATAAAGAAATTGCTACTACAGTTTGCTAATTATTTTATTTTATAGAGTATAGTTTTTTATCATTTAGATATGTAGTGGTAAACTCCTTAAGTCTTAAAGTGAGTCCACCGTGCCCAAATTTAATAAATTTCTGAGAGCTTGACTCACTGTTTTTGTCTTTCACAAAATCAAAAAAAGCTAACATATAGATTCTTCTATATACAATATTCATCACACCATAGTCATAAAACCAATTATCAATGGTGTTATAAACTCCTCGATTTATACGAAATTGTTGATTGCATTTGTTATAAAAGGATAAATCAGGAAGATTTAAATACTCGTTTTCTAGCAAAGTAGGTTTCCTTGTTTGTTGTGAGTAGTCCCTTAAGTTTAAAATGTTTCTTTGCATATATTACATCCTCCTTGATTTGTTGCTTTAATTGCTCTAATGAATCAAATTTTTTCTCTTCCCTTATGTGAAACAGCACGCTGCATTTTATTTTTTTCTCATATATATTTTCTTGAAAATCTATTAAGTGAATCTCTGTTGTCTTTTTTAAATTGGCATCAACGGTTGGCTTCACTCCAATATTCATCACACCTAAATAGGTTGAGCCATCTAGTGTCACAGCCACTCCATATACGCCATTATTCAACCAGTCTACATTTACGTCAATATTTGCTGTTGGAAAACCTATTTGTCTTCCGAGTTTTCTTCCAGATACAACTCTCCCATTAAAAAAAGGTTTTAATTCAAGATAAGATTTGTGAATATTCGTCAACACAATGACCCCTCCCATATTTAAATGCTATTTTTTTAAAAAAACCTATATATAAAGGCTCCCCGTTTAGATCAGGGAGCCTCTAGTTTTCTAGTCAGCTAAGCTATTAATATTTACTGGATTGTTTTTTTTGACGTTTCCTATCTTAAATATTGTATAAACAATTGCCACAATCCATAGAACAGCAATTCCTATATAAACGTATGGATAAACCGCTGCGTTCTCAATCCATGTCGTTACTAAAGTTCTTGCATTCACTAGAATAATAAACCCACCTACAAGAACACCCATTAGTTGTGCGTGAATTTTCCGAACTAGCCACGCAGCAATTGGAGCAGCGATAATTCCACCTATCATCAATGCACCAACCCACAGCCAGTTTACTTCTTCCCAACCTAAGGAAATAAAGAAACCAAGCGAAGCTGAAACTGCAATCGCAAATTCACTAGTATCAACAGTACCAACCACTTTTCGGGCACTCATTCCTTTACGAGACAGCAATATAGGAGTAGAAATTGGCCCCCATCCGCCGCCGCCTGTTGCATCAGCAAAACCAGCGATTAAACCTAATGGAATTGCTTGTTTTCGACTTAGCGTTATACCCTTTTTCTCTTCACTTGGGCGGAATTTAAATAAGAATCTGATAAGAACATAAGCCCCTAAAGCAAGCAGAAATAAAGATATATATGGTTTTGCCAAATCTCCTGGTAAATTACTCAGAAATGTAGCTCCTAAAAACGCTCCGATTGCCCCTGGAATAATCAGTCGATAAACCGTTTGCTTATCTACATTGCCAAACTTTATATGAGATGCTCCAGAAGCAGCTGTAGTTACCACTTCTGCTAAATGAACAGAAGCAGAAGCAACTGCCGGTGCGATGCTAAAAGCTAATAACAGAGAGGAAGACGTAACGCCATAAGCCATTCCCAATGCGCCGTCAATTAATTGTGCAAGCAAGCCAATAAAAGCAAAAATAATTAATTTTCTCATAACAAACACCTCGATAAATAATATGAAATATTAAGACAAAAGTGAAAATAATAACATGTTACTAAAAAGGCATAACCCTCCTAGATATTAAGGTTATGCCTTCGGTTTACCGATCAGCAATTTATTTTGTTTTCTAATTAAACAGAATTATATATCGTATTATTCCTACCTGTCAACTAGATATTAAAAAATAAATTAATTCCTATGCCCTTTACTTCATTTCATTAGCATACATTTTATCTATGAAACTTTTTATGAAAAAGGCTGTTTTCATATAGAATGTTGCTTTTAAACGCGCAGCCTGAATACACTTCGCTTTCCGTGGGCGATCGTCGAGCCTCCTCGTCGCATACGCTCCTGCGGGGTCTCGTCTTTCTCGCATTCCCACAGGAGTCTACGTGTATTCAGGCTGCTGAGCACTTCTTCTCCAATTTTTCATGTGAAAAACAACAAGCTTTGAGAAAACAGCCATGAAAAAGACTGATCCAAAAGGTCGATAACAACGACTTTTTGGATAAAAAATCTAAATATTAAAATAATTTATTCATTTTTCATTCATTTCTCCTCTCTTTTCATTCTAAAATCAACTATAGCTTCATTCAAAAACTAATCACATCTTCCTTTCACAAAAGCTAGTAAAATCAATAAAAATCTGCTTCTTCATAAAAAAATTTAAATTTTTTTATCCCTGTCACAGCAATGGATACAGCCATTTTCACATTGAATATTTTTTGCATAATTAATCAATTAATGTTTAAATAGTTCGTAGCAAGAGAATAGACCTCTTGTTCAACAAAGATGGTTATCCAAGCACTATTAATGATTTATCACTAACTTTTTTCCTTATCTTATTTGAAGTGTTGTTTTAAATACAAAATTAAACACTTGGTTAGTTCACGCAAACCAAAAAAACCGATTTTCTGGTTTGCGTGAGTTAACTCGTCTGCTCATGCACAATCAATATATCTTACAGGATGCTCGAAAAAAGTGAATGTATCCCACAGTTCACTTGCTAATTGAAATCTCACTTTATCGTATATAAATCCCTAATATAGGAAAATGTATCATTATAGCATCGATAATCATCACTTGTTGAGTATACATTTTTATAAAGGTGGATTTGATGAAGAAAAAAAACAAGAAAATTACAATGGATGAATCACCCATAACAAAATTCCATGTTAAGACAGCTTCCTTAACATTTGGTGCACATTTTACAGATGGGTATGTCATCGGTATTATCAGTTTTGCATTGCTGTCATTAGCAGCACAATGGAACTTAAGTGCATTTGATTTAGGGCTGTTAGGAAGTTCTGTACTAATCGGTTTATTCTTTGGAAGCTTTTTATTAGGATGGGCTTCTGACTATATTGGCCGCCAAAAAATCTTTTTATTTAGTTTTATTTTAATTACATTAGCATCGTTCTTACAATTTATTGCTCCAAATGTATGGACACTGTTCTTCTTGCGCTTTGCGATTGGTTTTGGTTTAGGTGGAGATTACACGGTTGGGCAAGCCATGTTAGCCGAATTCTCTCCAAAACGTCATAGAGGAACATTACTCGGAACCTTTAACGTTTTCTTTACAATTGGTTATGTCTTTTCCAGCATCGTTGGAATGATTTTATTAGATGCAGATGTTTCATGGCGTTGGATGCTTGCTTCCTCTGGAATCCCAGCATTGCTCGTACTCTTTTTGCGTATCGGAACACCAGAGTCCCCAAAATATTTAGTCAGCAAAGGGCGAGTGGACGAAGCACAAGCAATTGTTGAAAAACATCTAGGTGAAAATGTCGTTCTAAAAACAGAAAAGGAAACAAAACAATTAAGCCTTGGTCATTTATTCAGCAAAAAATATATTCGATTAACAATGTTTAATGGCTTATTTTATGCTTGTATTGTACTGCCATACTTCTCTGTATTTACATTCCTGCCGACTATTTTGGATTATTTTAATATGAAAGAAGGACACACGGCTGACATCATCTTAAATATTTTCTTACTGCTTGGTGCATTTGTAGGAATGTATTTAACAGTGAAGCTTTCAAGAAGAGGCTTCTTAATCAGTTCGTTTATTATTTGTTTTGTATCTCTTGCATTACTTGGCATTATTCCACAAAGTATGAGCTTCCTGTTAATTGCAGCATTTGTTGTATATACACTATTCATCTCTGCAATCAACAATTTAGTTGGAATTTATCCAGCAGAAAGTTTCCCAACGGAATTGCGTGCTTCTGGTGTCGGTGTAGCGACAGCATGCAGCCGCATTGGTTCAGCACTTGGTACATTCCTGTTGCCTACATTAATTATTAAACTTGGTTTATCAAATACGATGCTCATTTTAGCTGCTGTATTATTACTTGGAACAATCGTCTCCATTGCATGGGCACCTGAAACAAAAGGGAAAGAACTTGCATAAATAAAACTGCAATCAGTTGGATATTACGCTTGATGCGGCGGAATAATAAAGTATAAAAGATTAATTAATCAAAAAATGCTAGAAATTCCACTCTAAAGTGAGATTTCTAGCATTTTTTCATATTACATTTTATCTAGTTGGCAGAGCATGATCCGCAATTACAACACCAGCAGATGCTTTAGCTTTTTTCTTCTCACTTGTATTTCCTGACTCTAATGGCAAGTGGGGAAATAGCAACTCTGCTACTCGATAAGCTTCTTCTAAGTGCGGGTAACCAGATAAAATAAATGTATCGATGCCAATTTCTTGGTATTCTTTGAGGCGTTGTGCTACTGTTTCTGGATCACCGACTAACGCTGTGCCAGCACCAGCGCGAACTAAGCCAATCCCCGCCCATAAATTGGGGCTGACTTCTAGATTGTCTCGATTTCCTTTAGAAAGTTCTAACATCCGGCGCTGTCCTTCTGAAACATGTTTGCTTAATTCTTTTTGTGCTGCTTCAATTGTTTCATCATCTACATACTTGATTAAATCATTAGCTGCTTCCCATGCTTCTTCTTCTGTTTCACGAACAATAACGTGCAGACGAATGCCAAATGTTATTGTTCTGCCTTGTTTTTCAGCCAATGCTCTTACTTTGCTAATCTTTTCTTTTACCTGTGCCACAGGTTCTCCCCATGTTAAATACACATCACTATGCTTTGCTGCTATATCAAGCGCCTTCTCTGATGAACCACCAAAATAGATAGGAGGATGAGGCGTTTGTACTGGTGGATAAACAAGGCGGCCGCCGTCAATATTTAAATGCTTGCCTTCATGATGAACTTCTTCTCCAGCTAGCAAAGAACGCCAAACATCTAAAAACTCATCTGTCAGTTCATAACGTTCATCATAACTAACATGAGAACCATCGCCTGCTTGCTCTGCAGGATTGCTTCCTGATACAACATTAATTAATAAACGACCACCCGATAATCGGTCAAATGTTGATGCCATGCGTGCTGCAACGGACGGCATCATCAATCCAGGGCGCAGCGCTACAAGAAATTTCATATTTGAAGTGACAGATAACAACGAAGACGCTGTAACCCACGAATCTTCACAAGAACGACCTGTTGGCAGCAAAGCTCCTTGATATCCTAAAGAGTCAACTGCCTGGGCAAGCTGCTTCATGTAATTAAAATCAACTTCACGCCCTCCTTTTGTTGTACCTAAATAACGACTGTCTCCACCTGTTGGAATAAACCAAAACAAATTCATCATTCTCTTCTCCTCTATATTAAAATAAAACAAAATTCTTTCCCTTACATAAAAAATACTTTGGTTAAATTTTCATCTATTTAAAAACCAACCACATTATTACATTATTCCGATTGGTAAGCAAGGATTTATTTTTATATTATATAAATTTTTTCACTTTAAAAACAGGACAATAGTTGAAACAATGGGAATTAACCAACAAACAAAAATTTTCTTAAAATTTTTCTAAAAAATAAAACCTTGTATTTTAATCGGAATAATGCAATTATATAAAAATACATAAGATCTGATTGGACAACCAAAGGATCCTTTGTCTTACTTATGCGTTTCAGTATAAGTAAAGCGAAGGATTTATTTTTATATTATATAAATTTGTTTAAATAACGGAGGAACAAAAATGAATGTGGAAAAAAGAAAGTTTCTAAATACTTTCTATGTATTTTTAACTTTAGTCATGTTTACATCGATTTTTCTAACAGGATGCGAACAACAAAAGGCCAGTAAATCAGCGGATGGAAAATATGAAACAACAGAGCTGCGTTACTATAGCAGCCCAGGAGCTGTAAGCTACCCTGAACTAGCGGAAGATTTAGGCTATTTAGGACCTATCAAACTGAAAAATGTCGGCATCCCGCCAAGTGGAGGTCCGCAGGAAATACAAAATGTTGTAACGGACAATGTAGATTTCGGCAGTGCTTTTAACGGCGCCATTATTAAGTTAATTGCAGCGAAGGCTCCCATTAAGTCTGTTATAGGTACTTACGGCATCGATAAAGATTCATGGGTTGGTCTTATGGTGTTAGATAATAGCTCGGTTAAAAATGCAAAAGATCTTATTGGAAAAAAAGTTGCATTAAATACGCTTGGCGCCCACGGAGAATACATGTTGAAAGAATACTTGCAGCGAAATGGTTTAACGAAAAAAGAAATCAGCAGCATCACTTTAGTTCCTGTCCCACTCGGAAATATCGAGATGGCTTTACGACACAATCAAGTTGATGCTGCTCTATTCGGAGGAATATTTCGAGATAAAGCAATACAGCGCGGCGGCATCCATCCTTTAGTTACTGACTATGATATATTTGGCAACTTTACTGCTGGCAGTTATGTAATGAATAAGAAATTTTTAAAAGAAAATCCAAACACCGCAAAACAATTCATTGAAGGAACAGCTAAAGCGATTGAGTGGGCACAAACAACTTCACGAGACCAAGTAATTGATCGATTTATAAAAATTGTGAAAAATCGCGATGGAGCAAATGTAGATACTTCAGGTCTAGAGTTATGGAAAAGTACGGGAATAGCGGGTAAAGGCGGTCTGCTTCAAGATAAAGAATTTAGCATTTGGATTAACCAGCTTGTTAAATCAGGAAAATTAAAAAAAGGAAAGCTTACTCCGAACGATGTGTTTACAAACGATTATAACCCTTACAAAAATCAGTAAAAGGAGAAGAAACAATGACAGCAAAAATCAAATTCCAGAATGTTTTTAAAGAATATAACGTAAAACAAAAAAATACAGTAACAAAATTTACAGCTCTTCATGACATCAATTTTGAAGTAAAAACCGGAGAATTTATGGTGATTGTTGGACCAAGCGGATGTGGTAAATCTACTTTTCTTGATTTAGTCGGTGGGCTGTCAAAACCAACGTCTGGTCAAATTTTTTTAGACGGGAAACCAATAAAAGGCCCTAGCCTTGATCGCGGCATTGTTTTTCAACAATATGCTCTATTCCCATGGAAGACAGCGCAAGGCAATATTGAATTTGGTTTAGAGGCAAAGGGCATACCTAAAAAAGAACGAGTGGAGCAAGCTAAATATTACCTCTCACTTGTTGGCTTGACCGGATTTGAAAATCGATATCCCCACGAGTTGTCTGGAGGTATGAAGCAGCGAGTAGCGATTGCCCGCAGCCTTGCTTATAACCCTGATGTGCTATTAATGGATGAACCGTTTGCAGCATTAGATGCACAAACGAGAGAAACGTTACAAGAAGAGTTGCTTCGAATTTGGGAACAAACAAAAAAAACCATCATCTTTATTACACATGGAATTGATGAAGCCGTTTATTTAGGCCAAAGAGTTGCTGTAATGACCTCTACTCCTGGTACTATAAAGAAAATTATCGATATTCCATTAATGGAAAGAACAGGTGAACAAGATTTACGTGCCAATCAAGAATTCACAAAAATTCGCCACAATATTTGGGAACTTTTACACGAAGAGGTTGCTAGAGCTCAGCAGTTAGAAAAAGAAAAACAATTAGGAAGCATTAAAAGAAAGGAAGTTAAACATGGCTAGTTTAGAAGAAGCGACAGCATTAAGACAAAAAAACACGAAAAAGAACTATATATTGCCAATAGCATTTTTTAAAGCAGCTTTAAAAAGATCGTTGGCTATCCTATTATTACTAGCTATTTGGGAAATAATACCTCGGCTTGGTTTAGTGGAAATTGCATTTTTCCCACCTTTCTCAGAAGTAGCACATGCATGGTTCCAATTATTACTATCGGGTGAATTAGTAAATCATGTAGGGTCAAGTTTATTTCGATCATTTATTGGTTTCTCTTTAGCATTAATTGTAGCGATTCCACTTGGTTTATTAGTTGGCTGGTATAAGCCTGTGGCTGAAACATTAACACCAGTATTAGAATTATTTCGAAACACAGCCGCATTAGCAATTTTACCAGTTTTTATTCTCATTTTAGGCATTGGTGAATCGTCTAAAATTTCGATTGTTATGTATGCATGTTCATGGCCTATTTTATTAAATACGGTTAGTGCTGTAAAAGGAGTAGATCCCTTGCTTATTAAATCAGCAAAATCAATGGGGCTGTCATCACTTCGGTTATTTCAAAAAGTAATACTGCCAGCTTCTGTACCAACCATTTTCACTGGCATTCGTCTTGCAGGAGCAAGTTCTATTTTAGTATTAATTGCTGCTGAAATGGTAGGAGCCACCTCTGGATTAGGCTACTTAATTAATTATTCACAACTAAACTTTGAAATCCCAAATATGTATGCAGGAATTATCACTATCTCGTTAGTAGGTTTAGGAATCAACTGGATATTAACATCGTTAGAACGCTATTTTTCTGCTTGGAAACATTCTCAAAAAGCCTAAAACCTAGATAGAAAATAATTAAAAATCTGAAAAAACACTGAAACAATAAAAAAAGCTTCAGTGTTTTTTTATTAGGCTGTTTTCTCAAAAAAGTTTGTTGTTTTTTAATAATACATTTGGAAAAGCGTTTCTTAGCAGCCTGCATACACGTAGACTCCTCCTGTGGGAATGCGAGAAAGACGAGACCCCGCAGGAGCGTATGCGACGAGGAGGCTTGACGCTCGCCCACGGAAAGCGAAGTGTATGCAGGCTGCGCGTTTAAAAGCAACATTCTATCCGAAAACAGCCTTTATTATCTCCATTAAGGCACCATATTACCTGCTGCTTTATAAATTTGATACCATTCTTCTCTTGTTAATTTAATATCTGCCCCTTTGCATGCATCCTTCATTCTTTGCGGATTCGTCGTCCCAAGCACTACTTGAATATTGGCTGGATGAGTGGTAATCCAAGCAATCGCAATGGCTGTGTTTGTAACACCGTACTTACTTGCAATATTGTCTACCACTTCGTTTAATTGTGGAAAACGTTCTAAATCCCCTAAAAATGGCCCATCGAAAAATCCTGTTTGGAAAGGAGACCATGCCTGCATCGTAATATCATGCAAACGACAATATTCTAAGACACTGCTGTCACGATTAACTGATTGATCAATTTTCATATTTAAAGAAATACCACTATCAATAACAGGTGTATGTGCGATGCTAAATTGAATTTGATTGATTACTAGCTTTTGTGGAATGTATTTTTGCAATAACTCTATTTGGCCAGGATTATGATTGGATACACCAAAGTATCTTACCTTTCCACTTTGATGAAGAACTTCAAACGCCTCTGCTACTTCTTCAGGTTCCATTAACGGATCAGGACGATGAAGCAACAGCGTATCTAAATATTCTGTTTTTAAGCGCTTTAATATTCCATCTACAGATTCTAAGATATGTTCTTTTGAAAAATCATAATACCCTTCTTTCGGACGAATGCCGCATTTACTCTGTATAATCATTTTTTCACGAATCGCTGCATTCATATTAATCGCATCCGCAAAAAAAGCTTCGCATTGACCAATATAATCAGGACCATAAATATCTGCATGATCAAAGAAATTAATGCCTTCATCCATTGCAGTACGAATAAGATTCTCTGCCTCTGTTAAAGAAAGCTGCACTATACGCATATTGCCCATAATAATGTTAGAAACTTCTAAATCAGTATGTTTAATTGTATTGTATTTCATATGTACTCCTCCTTTATACTTTCAATAATAAACTTTTTTCAGACTATTTTCATTGTTGGAGTGAAATATCCCTTCCAATTTTAAAAATATGCTGTTTTCGTAAAGATTGTCGCTTTTAAACTCGCAGCCTGAATACACTTCGCTTTCCGTGGGCGAGCGTCGAGCCTCCTCATCGTCTACGCTCCTGTGGGGTATCGTCTTTCTCGCATTCCCACAGGAGTCTACGTGTATTCAGTCTGCTGAGTACTTCTTTTCCCATTTTTTTACGTAAAAAACAACTAACTTCGAGAAAACAGCCTAAAAATATATGTCATTACTACTAAGTGCTAAAAAATCTATTTATTTTTCCGACTAAAATACGGACCACACCAACCTGTTTCATGCGTTCTCACATAAGTCCAATTAAATCCCTTATCTACTACGTAAACATCATGTTCGTTTACAAAATCATCAGCAGTTAAAGAAAAGGCATTTTCAAGGATGACAGCATCGTCGGAATGCTGATAAAAAACATAACAGGATCTTTTTGATTCTCTATTAAATGCGATATCAGCTTGTTCTTCTTTGTAACATTTCTTTTTTTCATAACTAAATAGATGCCACAAAAAGCCACTCCACCTACCTTCATCATAAAGATAAATAGCTTTCTTTTCTTTCTCGCTAAGATGATTGGCAAAATTGTCTTCCCATTGCTTCCGTAGATAGGTTCCCCATTTAGGTATTTCAGTCACCTTTACTTTTTTACTTCTTAGTGATGATATTAAATCCATCATATCTTCCAACATAACACCACCTTATGATTTATTCCTAATTTCAGATTTAGAAAAAGTTCATTAACAGTCAAACTACTTTCCTAAAACGTTTGTAAAATCCCGTTGGCTTTTTCATCAAGATCTTCTAATCTTTCTTCTGTTGTTGGGCTTTCAACAAGTCTTATTAAATCACTTTTAAATTGCTTCCTTAAATCATCAGGTAATCTTTTGACCAAAATTTCTAAACACCAATACTTCCACACATTATCATTTGTTGCTAAAACATCTTTAATAAGCGGAATAATTTCATTCGGGAATGTTAATAGAAGTTCCGCCACTTCATTTGCTATCGGCCAATTCATATCCTGAGTCCATTCCATAAGACGAGGCAACAAAGGTAATATCTCACTTCTATTCAACTTCTTTAATTGGTCCACTCTTTCAAAGTCATGCTTATTTCTTGGTATAAATTCTGTGTAATTATTCATGTTTCCACCTTGGTGTTTGACTTTTAAACTACTTATTTTTTCTTTATGTACCCATTACCTACCACTTCATTAACCTTATTTGTTTCACTCTGCACCTTTAATTTAAGTTTTATCTAGATTCCGATAAGGATATAATACTTCCTCCACCCATTTTTGGAACATGTTATATGCTTCTTCATCCGTTTTTACAGTGCCAATGTATCCACCTTTAAACTTTTCGTAAAAATATCCATTATTTAAAAATATTTCTTGTATTTCATTGTCTGTTTCAAAATCATCAAAAAACAAATCCATTAAACAATCCTGTCTTACCCAAGCAATTGCTTCAATCAACGGCATGGATTCATCTTTCCAATTCCCTACATGCAGATGATTCCCTGTATAATTGACTGTATTAAAATACTCGTGTTTATTCATGTACATGCTCCTATTAAAAGTTATTATAACATTCAGCAAAAATACAAAATATCGAAATGACAGGAGAATTATTAATGTTAAATAAATTCATGTTCGAAAACTTTGAAAACTTACCCCTAAGAACACCCTTGTTTTATTCATGGAAATATGGCATTCGCTTTGAAATTTCAATACCAGGTGTGAAACACGAAGATAAACGCAATCTTCAGCAAATCAAAGAAAGAAGCACTGGAATTTTTAATAAAGCTTTTAATGATACGGATGAAATGCTGCTCGTCACTGACATTTATAGTGAAAAACATGATACTTTTTTACAAAAAAGACCAACAAAGGTGTATCAAAAATATGTTAAGCGTAAAGAAGTGTTAAAAAAACTGCAATATAGGTTATTGCCAAGCGTATTCTCGGAGGAAGGTTTTGAAGAAGATAATGAAGATATGGTTACCCATCGATTTGTTCTGTCTTGTAAAAAGAAAGATATTCGATATAGTCAACTGCTATCCGCTATAAGCTATGAAGACTTTCCACATCCGACACGTATTTTAAAAAATCACTACCGTCCTGGTTATGATATTTACTTCATAAATGTAACAAAAAAAATGATTTACCACCTATATGATGATCGAGGCTGTGACGTTATCTCTTCTAATAAGGAGGATTTACGTTTACTGTATGAAGAACTAAATAATTGGATATTGTATTATGATCGAGAACAGATTGATCAGTTATTCAAATAATAACAGTTAAAACAAGAGGTGAAATGAATTTTATACCTTCTCACCTCGTTGTTTTAGTCCCTCCACATCACATCTTATTTTGTAGCAATTAATAATCAATGGGTGGGTGTTCTGAGGAAATGTTAATTCTTTCAACCTTCTTTTACCTAACCGTCTATCGAACATCGAAAAAGCCCGAATAATGTTATTTTCTGATTTCACTGCTTCGTCGATAGATAAAGAACTATACATCTTAAAGGATTCATATAGATGATAGCTTGAAAAAATGCTTTCTTTTATCAAGATTTCCTCCGCATCATCTGAAGCTTTTACCAACTCTTGTCGTTCCTGTGAGTTGAACATTACCTTCCAATCTCGGTTATAAGGAATTCCTTTTAGCTTTTTTTCCTCTTTTATTTGTTGATATAACTTCTCATGTTTTACTGCATATGTAACATCCGCAGCACTTAATATTTCTTCTTTTTCAAATGTAATCCAGACTCTCCTTGGACCATCATGAAATTTCCGATAAACCGCTGCATGTAATTCGATACGCCCTTTTAACCTATCACAGAGAAAACTTTCCACCGTATTTTTCAACTTACTCCATTGCAAATCATTTCACCTTCTCTAAAATTTACATTTAATCTCGCTAACCATGATGAGATAATCAAGAAAAAAAGATCAAACCCCACTTTGATAAATTTCACATTCGGGATCTGACCTTTTTTCTCCTGTCACTTTTTCAATATACCTAAATATTCTTTCCAAGGCCCAACATCCGTCCTATATCTCTCAGCCATTACCCGTACAATTTGAGAAATATGCGTTAGATCATGAACAACCCACGTAGAAAGCAATTCCCTTAACTTCACTACGCCAAATGCAGGATGTGAACCCGTCCATTCAAGATGCAATTCAGGATCAATAATACTCTTAAGCTTAGTTATATTTTGTGTTCTAATCGTTTTAAATTCAAACAGCTTTTGTTCAAGCGGTCTTTCAGAACTGTCATTTAAGTGCGAATAACGATCAAACGGCGGAAATGGTTTACTTTCACCTTCCTGAAGAATAAATTCTAATCTTGGTACCCAATTATTTTTCTCTCCCTCAATAAGGTGTTCAACCACTTCAATGACATTCCAAGTTCCTGCTCCTTCATTGCATTGCAGCCACCCATCAGATAACCCAGATAAAAAATACTCCAATGTTTGTGGTGTACGCTCCAGAATCTCAATAGCCTCTTTCATACTAAAATTCATATAACTGCTCCTTTCTATGATGAATCCTCAGGCAACTCCTTCCATAATAGCATGCAACTGCTTATGTTTCTCTAAATCTGTGATAACCGTTTTTTTTGGCAACAAACGTATATTAATCAGCATAATACAAATACTGTAACTGTTAAAAAAGAAAGGAGGTTCTATCATGGACGTACAACGCGCACAAATCATTTCTAGTTTAGAGACAATGGCTAATGTTACATATAACGGAAAACGTATCTATATTGAACATGTAGACCAACAAAATGGAACAGCTACCATCCATCCTCTTGACGATCCAAATACTAAACAAAGTGTTTCAATAGAGGATTTAACAGAAGCATGATTTGGATTTTTTTCAAACAAAACACTACTTCAAGGTAGTGTTTTTATGTACTTGGTTGGCACCTTTCCCCTAGTATTGAGTTTAAAATTTCATGAATCGCTATACCAATTTTGTCATCGTTTTCCTTGTATAGCCACTTTTCAGGAATACTCAAATATTCGCAAGCATTACTATTTAAATATCGATAGATGATCTGCGCTTCATCTATTTCATCTTTCGTAATGACAATGGGAGAATTAGGGCATTTTGTTTTAAAATACGCTAAAATATTTGATTTAATCGTTGCACATTGTTTTTTAATGGATTCTATTTCAAACATTTGATTAAAAAGAACTTTATTCCTGTTAATTAGGAACAGTTTCACTTTAATGTCATCTACGCATTCCATCACAACCATATTGTTATTTTCTTTTGTGAATTCGATTACTTTTTCTTTTTTTAAAAGGGAATTTACAGTTTCTATACAGTCTCTAACCTTTGCTGCCTTTTCAAAATCAAAATTTATCGAAGCATCGATCATTTTTTGTTCCATTTCTTCGAGGATGCTTGTATCTGTCCCCTCAAGTAAAGCAATGATTCTATTAATGATGTGATGGTACTGCTCCATTGCTGAACGGTTAAAACACATGCCGATACACAATCCTAATGAATAGTTTAAGCATGGCGTATTTTTATTGGATAAACTATTACAATTCATTTTAAAAAATTCTTTTATCCCAATGATTGCTTTTTCTACAGTATTTTTGCTTGAATATGGACCAAAATATAGATTGCCGTCATTTTCATTCATCTGATTGGTCTGCTCTATCCTATAAAGCCCTTTATCCATGCGGATCATAATATACGTGTATGATTGAGGACTTTTCATCAATTTATTATAAAATGGTTTTAATTCCTTTATTAAATGACATTCCAACATAAAAGCTTCAAATTCTGTATCAGTTACAATATAGTCAAAATCTCTTAATTGTTTGACAAGCTTTTCAACCTTTTTAGAATGATTCTTGGAGTTTTGAAGGTAAGATTGAACTCTATTTTTTAAATTTTTCGATTTTCCCACATATATGATATGATCAGAGGCATCTTTCCATAAATAAACTCCTGGGGATGAGGGAAGCTGTTTTGCCTTCTCTTTGAGATTTATCGTGATTCCCCCCTTCATTACTTCCTATTATTACATTGCATACTCTACTGATATTCTTATCTATGTATAATCATTATTCATTTCCGTGTTTTTTCCAATAATCATATATAGCTTCTTTAAATATTTCTGCTAATTCCTTGTTTTTTTTCTGCTTTATCCATTCTGCTTGATCAATTGGCAAATTTAATTTTAATATGACTTTTTCATTCGGCATTTCATATTTTCTTATTTCCTCTAAAGTGATCCCCTCTTCTATATTTGAAAAAAAAGAATCGTTTTCGTTCACTAAATGAAAATCTTGATATTCTTCCATATCATTCAGTTCACAAAATAAATTAAGCTGAGGCAATCCTCCTGATAAGCTTTTTAAGTGCATAAATGAATTTATTACTCTGCCATCTTGCAATTCTATCTCTAAAATAAGGTTTTCCTCATGTTTATATTTATTCACAACAACTTCACTTACAATGATATCTAATTCCAAAGTATATCCCGTACTTGACTCAAAGATATAGATCGCACTATTAAATACATGGATACTCTTCCCATCAATTTTTACCGCTTTAACCTCTGCCATAAAAATTCGCTCCTTCCACGCATTATTTCGACAAAAAAAGAGCGATTCCCTGCAAATAAAGCTCATTTCTAACCTCTCATCACATTTGAATCAACTGCCAAATTGCATCATCCGCTCATATAAGTTTTGAGATGATATGTAATATTATGCCTATTTCACGTATTAATCCAAGCTACCTCTTATTTTGTAGCCCGGATTTCTTTTTTTACTCATCAAAGAGAATAAACTCACGATATTTTCGTGCAATTACATCGAGTATCACTTCTAAACCAATAATCGAATGGACTAATTGCTTATGCTGATGGCTCGGTAGTGGAGTTGCTTCAAAAAAGAATGAATAGTCGGCATTTTCACTCAAAAAATTACTACCAAACTTCGTAATCGTCGCAATTGGTACATTTTTCATTTTTAACGTTCGAATGACATCTTTTATACCGGCTGTTTCACCGCTAAATGAAGTGAAAATAATCAAATCCTCTTCCATTATGATAGAACTACTTATCGACAAGTTTGAATCGCCGGAAATCAACATATTCGACCGATTCGCAATCATCAAATCCTTAGAAAATTCTTTCGTGAAATTATTCTGTGAAAAACCAGTAGCGTATAAAAAGACCATGCGTGCATCTTTTAACTTCTGTAAGAAAGGTTGAAAATTCGTTTGTTCCACATAACGAAATATCCAATCTAAATCCTGTTTTAATAATTGAGTCAAATCAGAGGGCTCTAATGTTGAGATAGTCATGGACTCGCGAATGACATACTTTAATTCTGAAAATCCACGGTATCCCAGCTTTTTTGCTAAGCGAAGCACCGAACTTTTTGAACTAAGCATCGCCTCGCCCAATTCTACAATATTCATATCAATGACATCTTGCGGTCGATTCATCATAAATTTTACCATTCCTTTTTCAGAATCGGTCAATTTGTCATAATTCATCTTTACACTTAACTCAAATTCCATACCATTTCCACCTTGTAAAATGAATTTCAGATAGGTTTTCACCTAATGCTTTCTCTAAAAAAGTCAGATTTTTCATACAATATTTTCCTACCGAAATTGTTCTAGTACCCAGACTATAATAGATGTATAGAAAAGATCCAACGGAAGCCTGCTCTCTTTTCCTGTAGTTTATCTACATTGCAATTGCTACCCGAATTATTGTTATCACTGTCCACACTATCTGTTTCGACAAGGACTTCAGCCTGTAGACTTTCTTTTCAGTATACCGTAAAAAAGACTAGCAAGAGTAGATTTCTTACTAGTCAAGTTAGTCCTTTATTCTTCAATAAGATAGATTGCTGCTTCATACGGGCGAAGCTCTAAGCTGTCTAGTTCTTTCTTTGTATCATGATAATTTGATAATAACAATTTTCCGGATGATTTTTTTAACTCTTTTGGTAAAGTGTAGTTCACTTTGTTTTCTGCAAATGAACAAATCACCACTAATTTTTGCTTTTCAAGTATACGTATATAACCATAGACATCGGAATCAGTCGGGTTAATCAGTTTATAGGTTCCATCAACAGCAACTGGTAACTCTTTGCGAAGGCGAATTAATTCTTTGTAATGGTAATACACAGAATCTTTATCTGCTAGACAATTTTCTACGTTAATGTTTACATTATCCGGACTAAAATCAATCCAGGGTGTTCCGGTAGTAAATCCAGACTTTTCACTTCCATTCCAAGGCATTGGCGTACGCGCATTATCACGTGATTTCAAAAAAATTGACTTTTTAATGTACGCTTCTGGAAGTCCGTGTTCCTCAAATTCTTTCTTCACTCCTAAGGTTTCAATATCCTTATATTGATCAAAGGCAGTAAAGCGAACATTGCGCATTGCTAACTCTTCCCCTTGATAAATAAAAGGCGTGCCTTTCATCATATGAAGAAGTGTTCCTAACATTTTCGCCGATTCTACTCGATAGTTCGTGTCATTTCCAAAACGGGTAACCGCACGTGGTTGATCATGGTTGCTCCAATAAAGCGAGTTCCAACCACGACCTTCTAGCTTGCATTGCCATTCAGTCATAACGTCTCGCAACTCGCTCATCTTAAAGCGAACATCTGAAAACTTACCATATGGTCCATAGTCTAAATGCATGTGGTCAAAATGAAAGACTAAATTTAATTCTTCTCGATCAGGGTCCGTGTATAAAATCGCTTGATCACTATTTGTATTCGCCGTTTCTCCCACAGTCATGATATTGTATTTGCTTAATACTTCGCGATTCATTTCATGAAGAAACTCATGTACACGTGGCCCATTTGAGGCACCGATATAATATGATTTTGTATAGACTGCATCTTCTGGTGCATCTGGCCAATCTTGACGTTTGCTAATCAAACTGATTACATCCATTCGGAATCCATCAATCCCCAGTTCAAACCAGAATTTCATCATGTCGTAAATTGTTTCACGAACCTTTGGATTCTCCCAGTTCAAATCGGGTTGCTCTTTAGCAAATAAATGCAGATAATATTGTCCGCGACTTTCTACATACTCCCAGGCCGGACCACCAAACGTTGAGCCCCAATTCGTTGGTGCACTTCCATCTTCTTTTGGATCTTTCCAAATATAAAAATCAACATACTCGTTATCACGCGATTCACAAGATTTTTTGAACCATTCATGTTGATCGCTCGTATGATTAACCACCAAGTCCATAATAATCTTGATACCTAAGAGATGCGCTTCATCCAAAAGTCGTTTGAAATCACCCATGGTTCCATATTCAGGATTGATTTTAAAATAATCCGCAATGTCATATCCATTATCTACCAGAGGCGATTGATAAATAGGGTTCAACCAAATCACATCAATGCCCAAATCCGCTAAATAGGGGAGTTTTTCGATAATCCCGTTTAAATCACCTGTCCCACTTCCAGTTGTATCATTGAAACTTTGTGGGTATATTTGATAAACGACACTTTTTTTCCACCAATCTTTTTCCATCAGCTTCTCCTTACTCATCGTCTTCGTCATCTTTTGACATATTCGCTACAAAGTCATTCACATACACTAACTGCTCCTTTGCTTCATTTAGAGCAAAACGGATCTGATCGACTGTTAAATAGTCATTATCAGGCTCCAATATCAAAGACATAATAACCGGTAAATTTATTCCCGTAATCACATGAAAATGCGGACGGGCGGTATATGGGAAGAATGCTTGATTGACTGATCCTCCTAATAAGTCTGTGAAGACCAATACTTCGTCTTCTCCCTTTACATCTTTTAACAATTCTTCAATTTCTTCCTGAATCGGTGTATTATTTAAGTATGCAGAAAGCGCATGAACATTGCCATGATCTCCTGTTATATAGTTCAAAGTATCTTTTACACCTTCTGCCATTTTATGATGACTCGCAATAATAATTTTTCGCATACATTTCGTTTCCTTTCTTTCATTACGTGTTCAAAAAAGCAACAAATTTAGAAGCAAACCAACGAAGAGATTCACAGCTTTAGTTGGGTGCCCTTTTGAACATCCTCTTTAAATGAAGTTTCTGCTAAAATCACTTTGTCTACACTCTGAAGCTAGGCGATTTAAACTCCTAAAATCCCAAAGAATGAGCAAATCAACGCCAATGCAATGACCATGAAAATAATTTGCGTCACGCTAAATTTCTTCGAAGCAATCAATTTGTAGACAACAAATGTTAAAGCAGCTGGTAGTAAAGCAGGCATAATTTTATCTAAAATTTCTGTTTGAATAGGTAATTCTACTTTCCCAGTTTTAAATTCAATTGGAATATTCATTTTTACAACTGAAGGAATTAATGCTCCAACTACTGTTAAACCCATGATTGAAGCGGCTTCGGTGAAGATATTTAATTTATCCCCAAGAGCAGTGATTAATTTCAAACCAGATGTGTGTCCCAATTCGAATAATTTCACACGGAAAAAGAAGAAGAAAATATTTAATAGCAACCAAATAATGGAACCTGTTGGATTTCCTTGCAACCCCATATACCCAGCAATCGATCCCATAATTGTTGGATAAAGTACCCAAACAAGCGTATCTCCAACACCAGCTAACGGTCCCATCATTCCTGTTTTGAATGCTTGAACCGCATCTTTTGACTTAATTCCATCTTTTTCTTCCATCGCCACAGAGGCTCCTAAAAGTAAATTCGCCATCCAGGTAGTGGTATTGAAATAATTAAAATGGTTGTTTAAAGATGCTTTATAATCCTCATCTTTTTTATGGATTTTTCGTAAAATTTTGCTCAATCCATATACAACTGCCGGACCTTGTTGATTTTCATAGTTAAATGTGTTACAAGCCATGAACATATAGCGAATGGCTGCTTTTCGAATGTCTTTTTTCGTTACAACATCATTTGTCTTCTCTGTGTTATTCATCAAAGTCGTCTCCTTCACCAAATGTATCAGCATCTGCCGTCCCAGCTGTCGCAGGGGTTTTATTCATATTTTGTGTGAAGTAGTAATATGCAAATGCAAAACCTAAGATTGCAATGCCCAGGATTGGTAAGCCAAGATACGCAGAAATCACAAATCCAATTAAAAGCATTGTTAAGTATTTCTTCACTGGCATAAATTGAAGTAATAACGCAATCCCAACCACTGGCAGCATAGAACCAGCAATTGATAATCCATCTGTAAACCATTTAGGAACAATTTCCAAGATCAACTTAACAATCTTATCTCCGAATAACACACAAAGTGCAGTTGGAATAGCTGTGGTTAAACCAAAGATTAGAGGTCCAATCCAAAAAATTCGTTCCATTTTCTTGAATTTCCCTTCATTTAACGCACTTTGAGCTGCATGAGATACATATGAATTCAATATTTTCCCTAGAACATCTAATTGAATCCCTAACATTCCGACGGGTACACCTACTGCTAAGGCAATAGCTTTCGCATTTTCAACATCATTGGTTGTACGGATTGCTACATAAATCCCAACAAGTGTCGCAAGACCATAGTTTGGAACGGATGAACCACCAATATTCGCCACCCCTAAAGCCATTAATTGGAATGTCCCGGCTATAATCATTGCTGTTGCCATATCTCCCATAATAAGCCCTGCAATCATTCCAATAATAGATGGGAACCAAGTCGTAATGACAAATCCTTGTTGGTCAAGAACCATCCAAAAGGCCAATGCAATTATGAGTATTCCTTGAATAATTTCCATTTTTTCTCCTCTTCCTAGTCTTCTAGTAATTTCTGACGAAAGGAGCTACTAGAACTTTATTTGTTATTTAATATATTTTTCTAGTGGCTCTTCTACTTCTCCCGGTACAAAGTGGAATGTGACTGGAATTCCTTTTTGTTCTAAAGCTTTTAAATCAGCTACTTCTTTGTCATCTACAGAAACCATTTTCTTCACCGTTGTTTTGCCTTCACCATCAAAAATAATCCCTACGTTTACTTTCGGAATTTGGACGCCTCCCTTAGCAAGCTTCAATAATGTTTCAGGTTCACGAACAACTAATAAAACATTATGGCTATCATATTTTCCCGCATTGAAGTTGGCAATTGCAGTGTCCGTATCAATGATCGACATCCCAGTTCCTGCAGGCTTGCTCATACGCATCGCTGCTTTTTGAACTTCATCTTTACTTACTTCATCATTGACTACCATCAACCGTTTTGCTTTTGTGTGTGCTGCCCATTGTGTTACTACAATTCCGTGAATCAAACGTTGATCAATTCGTGCTAATACTAATCCCATTTTTCTAATCTCCTTTTTCTGATCTTCTTTAGTGAATACGCTTTCTTTTTGCTATAAATTGAGAATAACATCAGAAGAAAACGCTAACAACAGGTTTAAAGCATATTGGGAAAATGATAATTAGAATGAGAAAAGTGTCAATTTTACGGGAAAATTCCCCATCCTTAATTGCTTACTTCTCTCCCTCTTATCACTTTCAACATCGCAATGATGTAAACCACGCTAACAAAAAGCATAACTACACAAGCGAAAATAGGATATATAATTGGTAAACCGAATAGATTTACTATCTTTAAATCACTAAATAAATATTCCGCCTTCATCATATAAACAAAGGAAAAAGCTTTTGTACTACTACTCTATCAATCTTCGACAAATCCGGGACGTACTGTGACCAGAAGTTAGGGAAAATAAAGTTCGCCGATGTTGACCGAAAAGAACATACTGGAGGACAAGGATTTGTATCAAATAAGACCCTCTATTCGGAAATAGTCATTTTACGAATAGAGGGTCTTATTTGGAGTTATTTTTTGTACGGGAAATTTATTTTGTTATCTCTTCAATACCATCTAAGCTACGAGGATTTTTTTATTCTCTATATTTTAAAGCTAATCCTTTTAAGAAATTCCTAGCGTATCTATCACCACACTCTACATAATTCTTATGTCCTTCTTTTCTAAATAAAGCGCTTAATTCTCCTTTTGTTATAACGACTCCTGCTTTTTCTAAGATATCAAGCATGTCCTCACTTGTTAATGCTAGTGCTATTTTCAATTTCTTTAGCAATACATTATTAACACTTCCATTATTCTTTATAGAAATTGCTGGTCTTTCAGGTTGACCTGGTTTTGAATCTTGTTTTCCTCTTTTAAATATAATAAGGCCATTCAAAAATGACTCTAACGTGAAATTATTGCATTCTATATTATCTTCATTTATATCACCATCACTGTCCACTTCATTATGGTAACTGTCCTTCGATTTTATGAGCATCTTTAGCACTTCTTCTTTTGTTACTTCAATGCCTCCAAGTTTAAATATCTCTACCATATCTGCATTTTTTATATCTAGAGCATATCTTAATCTAATTAATATATCATTATTATTCATATTCATCTTTAATCCTCCTGAAATATTGACTATTTTCACAGCATTCAAAGCGTATTCTCCAAAATGCTCTAAATTTAAACCCTTATAATGTTAAATATAGTATCACCAAGAATAGTCCTTAATATTATATCTCCAACACTCGCCAACAATTAAAAAACCTACCACTTTTAAGCATATGCCCATTAAATTAATAGTTTAACACTTTAAAGACATGTTTTATAGTTTACCTGAATTAATATTTGTATAATATATACTAAATATCCCCCTAGATTTTTAGTCATGTATATCACCAACCTATATTAGATTGGCATATTATTTTAAAATACCGCGGTGAATAGAAGAAGAAAAAAGTAAAGGCTGTCGAGATTTCTCGACAGCCTAAGGATTACAGAAGCAATCCTTCTTTATTCAATAAGGTATTTTATTGTTTTATAGCTAATTGCTTTCTTATCGATAAACTCTATTTTTTCAAAATACCTTGGTGAGTAAAATAATAATATTTCCCATTTATTTTCTGTTTGCCAGTCACCATCATTCCCTTGGTGTTAAAGTAATATTTATTGCCTTTTATTTTTTGCCAGCCTGTTTGCATTATTCCAGATGTATTGAAGTAGTACTGCTTGCCGCTTATTTTTTGCCAACCAGTCTGCAGTATTCCGGATGTATTGAAGTAATACTGCTTGCCCTTTATTTTTTGCCAACCAGTCTGCAGTATTCCAGATGTATTAAAGTAATACTGCTTGCCGCTTATTTTTTCCCAGCCTGTCTGCATCATTCCCTTTGTATTGAAATAATACTTTTTGCCATTTATCGTCAGCCAGCCTGTCTGCATTTCCCCGTCTTTATTAAAATTATACTGCGATTTAGAGATTACTTTCCAACCAGTAGAAAATTTACCTGTCGCAGAATCATAATAATGCCAAATCCCATCATATTTAGCCCAATTTGAACCTGTTATAAACTGATACACTTGTACATTTTGTAAGTTTTGGCTTACTTCTCCGTAAATAGCTTCCTGTTTAATTGTAAGTGTGTAAGTAGTAAAATGCTGTATTATGAAACAATCGACAGTTATAATGGTTGTTCTATTATGCCGTTGCGAAACGGTATTTTTTATGTGATATGGCAGGTAATTTTGATTGACTTTCTATTTTGAATCATCTAAACTCTCATTAATACTATCAAATTACTATGAATTAAAACCTTATTAAGAGAAGTGGAGGGACTTGCCCTAATGAAGCTTCATCAACAGGCTTGTTTTTGAGTACTGTGCTACTTGCAACGAGTAAAGTGAAACTTCAATTAGTAGGGGCTCCATCTCTCATTGATTGTTAGTTGAACCAATCGGGCTTTTACGGTCAGTTATCCCCACTTAGTGCCCTTGAAGTGGGGATATTACTACCTGTTAATGCGGGATAAAATCTATACGGGAGATAAGAAGAGCTTTTGTTTACTAAACTCTTCTTTCGAAAAGAAGGGTTTTTGGTATCTAGTTACAGCACCTAGCCTCTCGAGAGTAAAAGCCAAGTCCCCTATGTTGTCAAAGAACGCCTACTATGGCGACTCGTCATTTACTTGTCGAGGCTGAACGAGGTGCTTTCACTTTTCAATGTTATGCGATAAAAAGAAAGAGGGGATAATATGGTACAGTTTCAACAATCATCTATCGTTAATAGTTTGCCACCGATGTTTTTCTTTGAACTAGTAGAAAAAGTTGCTCGTTATCGTGCGAAGGGAATTGATATCATTGATTTTGGACGTGGCAATCCAGATCAACCAACGCCAGTACATATAGTCGAGGCATTAAAAGGGGCGGTGGATATTCCGAGTAATCATGGATATGCTCCACATGGTGGAAAATTAGCTTTTAAACAAGCGATTCAGCAATTTTATAAGGAAGAATATGATGTAGATTTAGATATTGATAGTGAGATTACTGTTTTTGCAGGCTCTGTTATCGGTCTTGCTGAAATTGGACAATGTTTATTGGAGCCAGGGGATGTATTAATGACGACAGATCCTAGTTATCCGATTTATCATTCTACAGCGAAAGTCGCACAAGCCCAAGTGCACACGTTGCCATTAACAGAGGCGCGAAACTTTTTACCAACGTATGAAGATGTCATGCAAGATGTTGCTGCTCGTACAAAATTATTAATGTTGAATTATCCAAACAATCCAACAGGTGCAGTTGCTACTGCTTCGTTTTTTGAAGAAACAGTAGCTTTCGCAAAACAACATCATATTGCTGTCTTTCATGATTTTGCCTATGGAGCTTTTGGATTTGATGGTGAAAAACCACGTAGCTTTTTACAAACAGAAGGGGCAAAAGAGTATGGAATCGAAGTATATACGCTGTCCAAAACATTTAATATGGCGGGATGGCGCGTAGCTTTTGCAGTCGGAAACGCTTCTATTATCCGTGCACTGAATAATTTCCAAGACCATACAGCAAGCGGTCTCTTTGGAGCTGTTCAAGATGCAGCATCAGCGGCATTAAATGGCCCGAAAAAACCTGTACAAGAGTTGAAAAATTTATATGAGACGAGACGTAATACACTCGTGACAACTTTTAAAGATATTGGCTGGGAGATTGAGCCTTCTAAAGGATCATTTTTTGTATGGGCGAAAATTCCAGCGCTGTATACATCAGAAGCGTTTGCTGAAAAACTATTAGTAGAGGCACATGTTGCAGTTGCACCAGGAACAGGATTTGGTCCTGGAGGAGAAGGTTATGTGAGACTTGGTTTACTAGAGTCAGAAGATAGAATACGAGAAGCTGCAAGAAGAATTGCAAATACAGGTATATTTGATTATGCATTATTGGAGGGTAAAGGATGAAAAAGTGGATTAGTCTTTTTATAGTAGTCTCTATTATCTTTGTATTGACGGGTTGTGGAAATGACGAAAAGAAAGCTAGTAGCGATCCTAATAAGAAAAGTTTAATAGTTGGTTTTAGTCCTGGCCCGTATATCGATGAATTTAAAGAGGGAATTGAACCACAATTGAAGAAAAAAGGATATACGATTGAGTATAAGAATTTTAGTGACGGTGTGCAAGAAAACTTAGCGTTGGATGAAGGAAGTGTAGACGCAAACGTGTTTCAACATCGTACATACTTAACTTCCATCAATAATAAAGAAAAAATTAATAATGTTCCAATCGTGCAGGTGCCAACACCTCCCATGGGGATTTATTCTAAGAAAGAGAAATCTCTTGAAAATATTAAAAATGGTGCGAGTGTAGCAATTCCAAGTGATCCATCTAATATGGCAAGGGCGCTCGGAATACTAAAAGAAGCTGGATTAATTGAAATAAAAGAGAACGATCCATTGTCCGTTTCTTTAAATGACGTCACGAGTAATCCACACAAACTCAATTTAATACCATTAGAATCCGCAAATGCTGCGAGGGCGTTAGATGATAGTGATTATGTAGCAATTCAAGGGAATTTTGCTGTGTCGAATGGATTAAAATTAAAAAATGCCTTGAAATTAGAGAATATGACTGAACCGTTTATTAACATTGTTGCAGTAACCGACAAGAACAAAGATGCTCAATGGGCGAAAGATATTGTATCGGCATATAAAAATCAGTCATTTCAGGACGTAATTGAAGCAGATAGCAAATATGATAATTATCGTTTACCGGATTATTTTAAAAAATAAACATTAGTAAGGATAGGGATATAGTAATACGCCTAATAAAACCGTATCTTACACTTTGTAGGATACGGTTTTTTTGGTATGTCTAGTGTTGCAGTGTCTAGAACTCTTTCCGGATTAAAAGTAAATAAACAATAAGCATCTTCTATCCCGCACTAACGGGCAGTAAAACCCATACCGATTGGGGTTGCGCTCTATCAGTAGTTAATATTTTTCTTGGTCTACCACGACCAGGTGGTTGTTCTTCGCCAATTAATTTTGGTACAGTGACGCCCCAAAGCAACCCGATATTTGTCGAATGTAAGTAAAATATTTGATAGTGAACCCGTTCTTCATTCGCACCAATTCTCTACGAACCTTCTCGCTCTATGTACATAATCTTTTGGTACTATTTGACTCTCCTATCTTGGGTAATGTCAGATTGAGACTTCTGATGTCTATGAATTCACTGATTCTGGGATTTTTATGTTTGTTGAGTTATTCCTTCTCAAGTGATTGGAACCAGTTTATCCCTTCCCTTTTAGCTTCTTCAGGTGTATGTGTATTAAACTGAGCAAGTAGGCTTGAATGAATTTGCTTCACTTGATTAGAGGATAAGCCAATCTCCTTGCAGGCAAGCAATATATACCCCATCTCTTGTTCCTTATCCATCTCAATTTTAGTATTAATATTTTTGTATATCAAGGAATATAACTTTTACTTTGAAATCTTGACCAGTTAACTCTTTTAACACTTCCATAAAGAGATGCTCATATCCCTCCTTGATCCATTCCTTTGAAAAGTCATTTGCCTCCGTAATTACCAGTGTATGTTCGTCCAATATTTTGCCTGATGCCGATGCAATCCAAGTATCGAATGAAGGTTTTGATATCCTAGTTGAGATTTTGATTAAAATAATCTCCCATAAATGGGGAATCCCCTCTTAATTTTTGATCACTGTGACCAGAAATTCTTGATTGTAAAGAGTTTACTTCATCTATTGTAGGTCTTCCAAAAAACTAACCAGAGCCTCCGTAAATTCTTTTGGTTTATCATAATGGATATCATGTTCAGGAGTATCAATATCAATTCTTTTTCCATTTTCTAATAAATCAACTACGCGATCAGCATCCTCATCTGATAACGCTGCTACTAATAAATTGCCGTCATAAGTAGTATTTGCTTTTAAGAACACTGTTGGACTCTTAATCTTTGACATTATTTCTGCCTGATTATAATCTTCAAACCATGAATTATCATAAAATGCTTCTCCGAATTTGCGGTCGAATAGATAAGTTTCGGATTCAAACATTCTATTGATTTGTGGAGGTAAATAAGCTAAATGTACTGGCTCATTTTGATGTTTTTCATGATATGCTATGGCATCTTTCGAAAATTTATTCCAAAGAAAATTCCCAAACATTTTTTTCCAGTAACTGTTCTCTAAAGAGTAAGTGAAGTAATCTTTCACTTCGTGTTGATTTTTAAAGTCTTCATACATTTGAAACCCATATACCCAAACATATGTGTTTTCTCGTCTATCTAGTTCCGTTGAGAAGAAAGGTGAATCTTCAATCACAGTGCCTAGTACAAATTCAGGATAATATGCCGCCATCCATGCTGCAATCATTCCGCCTGATGAATGACCAGATATAACTGTTTTCTCACCTATTTCCACTTCAATAAATTCAGCAAAATCTTTCGCCATTGCCTTAGCTGTATACTTCTCAGGATTCCAATCGGATTCCCCATGCCCATGAATTCAGGACGACGACATGGCTTATACCATGTTTCGACTACTCTCCTTCACAGGAGCACGCAAGGGGGAGCTGTATGCCCTGCATTGGTCGGACGTGGACTTCCATCATAAGTCGATCAGCTTGAAAAAGACATTGATTCACACGAGTGGCAAAAAGCAGCTCCAGACATCGAAAACAAAGGCCTCTCGGCGTGTGGTTAGCGTGGACGATGAAACAATGGCGATCTTAAAGAAATGGCGTAGTAAGCAAATACAGCGCTATCTGACGTTAGAACTTGCCGCTCCTTTTCAATCTGATGATAAGCAGCCAATCTTTACGGTCTATAATCAGTTAAAACATGAAATGGATTATTGCCGACTGGCTTACTTGAATGAAAAGCTGGAGCGGATCTATCAAAAGAACCCAGAGCTGCCGCAAATAAATGTTCACGCCTTTAGGCATACACATGCCAGTTTGTTATTTGCAGCTGGTGCTTCCATCAAAGATGTACAAGCTCGGCTCGGACATACGGATATTCAAACCACGATGGATATTTACACTCATGTGACTGATGAAGCGAAGGAGAAAACAGCCAAGATGTTCCAGAAGTACATGAAATTTTAGCTCGGGGTATTCAAGGGGTATTCAATTCCAAATTTGGACATGAAAAAGCCCTCCCTGCTCCATAAGAGCATAGAGGGCAAAACCTTGGTATATAAGGTTTATTAACGTTTTGAGAACTGAGGTGCACGACGAGCGCCTTTAAGACCGTATTTTTTACGTTCTTTTATTTCTTGGTTTCTAACTTCGAAGAAACGTTCTTTTCTTAGAAGTTTTTATTTTAACTATTTATAAT
>NZ_JBQTCX010000017.1:0-90309 GCF_052663115.1 Niallia yueguangensis | reverse complement strand
TGGATACCCTCTTCTTTTCATATCTTAACTAATTGATTATCTTCTATTAAACATTGAATAAATGATTCTAATGTCGGCTTAACTGGTATTTGATCCGGGATTATGCCATAACTTTCTGCTGTTTCCTTCGTTTTTGTTCCCATACATACAACCTTTAATGTTTCTGCTAAATTATCTAATCCTAAATTGCTAGATTCATTCATAAAAACATGTACCGATTTACTGCTTGGAAACACAATGGTGTCAAGTGTAGCTTCCTCTAACTGACGCTGGATAATGGGAGTAAACTTCGTATCAATCAATTTATAGCTTGTGATTAGCAAATCACTTTTTCCATAATTTGATGTATACGTTGCTTCGTCTTCTTTTATATGTTGATCACCTACAATCAACATCTTTCCACCTTTGTATATTTCAGAATCTAATAACGCAGTTAAACCTTTTGATTCTAGTGCTCTTATTGTTTTAACAGACAATCCATATAATGTTGCGGTAATGAATCGAATATCTTTTTTATGCTCTGATAAAATCGCAAAAAAATCATTTACTGCTTCTGATGACGTAAATAATATTTTATCATAGGAACAAAGTTTATCTAATTGTGTTAGTTCAATAGATGCTTTTTTCTTTTTCCATTTTGGAAACTCAATAACATCTGCTCCATTTTCTTTTAATGAGCTAGCTAACCTGCTTTCTTCTGTACCTGTTCGAATAAGAATCATTTGTCGACCAAATAGAGCTTTTTTCTCAAACCAGCTTATTTTCTCTCTTGCAGCAATAACATCACCTACAAGTGTTATCGCAGGGTTCGTAATATTCTCTTTTTGAACAAGATCAGCAATCGTGGACAATGTTCCTTCCACGCTTTTTTGTCTTCCCCAAGTTCCCCATTGAATAATGATGGCAGGAGTATTTGGTGATTTCCCATGCTTTATAAGGTTATCACAAATATATTGTAAATTTTTTACTCCCATATAAAAGGCAATTGTTTTCACACTGCTGCTAAGTCCGGCCCAATCAATATCCGGCTTTCCATTCGGTGTTTTATCATGTGCTGTTACAATTGCAAAAGAACCTGCATAGTCTCGATGTGTGACAGGAATTCCTGCATAAAGTGGAGCTGCAATACCAGACGTTATCCCTGGAACCATTTCAAACTCAATGTTGTGTTCAGCAACAGCTAATGCTTCTTCGCCCACTCTTCCAAACACACTGGGATCGCCACCCTTTAAACGGACAACCGTTTTCCCTTCCAATGCTTTCTCCACTAAAAGACTATTTATAACATCTTGCTTAAGAAAATGCCGATGTGGCAGCTTTCCACAATAGATGAATTCACAATCTGCATGTGCATATTCCAATAAAGTTGGATTAATAAGGCGATCATAAAGAATGACATCAGCCCGCTTTATTGCTTCTAGTCCTTTTAACGTAATTAATTCGCTGTCTCCTGGACCTGCACCTACTAAATAAACTTTTCCTTTCTGCATATGCAGTCATCCTCTCTATCCCTTTTCTACTTCTAGCGTTAGCAAGGGTTCGGCATTAACTTCCAATTATTAACGTACTTCATACATTTTGCGTTTAGAAAAGCGCAGGCGCCTTGCTCAGCCCCGAAGAAAAATGTTCTCTTGACTCAAAAAGTGTTTTTTACTTTTAGAGGCAAGAGGTTATCTTTCACAGGGGCTAGGCGCTGGAGCTAGACACTCATCTAAGTTGAAAATTTTATGCTTCTTATCCTTTTAAGAAAAATACTAGTTCCTTCTATAATATAGAAATCAGTTTATTTGATATTCTCCTTTATAGTACTGTTCTAATGCAATAATGGCACTCCCCATTCTTTCCTCTTGTGGGATGACCATTCTTTGAACTCCTTCTTCTCTTAATGCAGCTGCAGTAACTTTTCCTACAGCAACCGCTACTACTTTATTTGAAAAAGCATTGAGCACTTCATTATATACACCTTTTTCTTTCGCATAAGAAAATAAAAAACGAGCTTGAGGCGTACTAGTAAAATTAACTGCATCAATTTCGCCTGATATAATTTCTGTAACAAGCTGTTCCAATACTTCCGCTTTTGGAGGAATATGTTTATATGGAAGAATTTCTTTATATTCTGCTTGTTGTTTTTCAAGATGCTCGATCAATTTAGGTGCAGGATCTCCATGCAACTGAAGCGCCACCTTGGATCCCTTCAAATCATGGGGAGCTAAAGATCTAACTAATCCGACTGTACTGCCATCATCATCACGGACTACAGGGGTAACATTTAATCGTTTTAACATATTAACTGTTTTATATCCCCTAGCTGCCACTTTTGCTTGTTGAATGGTTGTAATAAATACGTCCCCAAGCTCCATTCTTTCTGCTGTTTTGTACAGTGTTTCAGTTCCTACACCGGTTGTAAAAATAAACCAGTCATAGTTTCCCGCTACTAATTGTTTAATATCTTCTTCCAGATTAGAATCATCTAAATAAACAGTTCCTTGTGCAGGACGCGGAAGTGGTATCCCCCCTAAATTTATAATTAATTTACTAAGCTCCTCCACTTTTCGTTGTCCTGCTAATGCAATTCGCTTTCCTTCTAAACGTTTCAAAGTAGTACCCCCATATCAATAAGTTTTGAATTAACTATACCATTTTATTGATACAAAGAGAAAATGAATTTTAATATTTTATATGCTTTTTTATGCATGCATTGATCGTTTTTATATACTTAATCTTCCAAAAGAAGATATACATTATTTTCTTCAATTGTCGTTTTATATGTTTTTACACAGCCTGTATCAGGTTCTTGTACCTTTCCATCTTCTAAGCATATTTTCCAGTCGTGCATTGGACAAAATACAAACTCTCCACTGACGATACCTTCTGTTAATACGCCACCTTTATGTGGACATCGGTTTTCAACTGCTCTTATCGATCCTCCTGATAATCTAAAAACAGCAATTTCTTTATCCTTAAACTGAACTGTTTTACCTAAACTTTTTGGAAGTTCCTCTACACTGCATACAAGCATTTTTGTCGTCTCTTTGTTCACCATCGGTTTCATCCTCCGTCTGTTTTTACATATTTTTAGCCCACTTCTTGTGTCAACGTCTGTATGACCTACTTCCTGTTGGCCTAACCATCAGTGGGAGATGAAGCCCCACTGATGGAAGTTTCCCCTTAAGACAATACTACATTTTCAAATAATTCTTTTGTCGTTTTTTTGCTTTCAATAATTTCTTTCCAAGGATCTTTATAAACGGATAGCGTTTCTTCCATGCGTGCATTTAACTCTTTTCGTTTCTCTTTATCGTCAAGAACTGATTGAACATGCGCTAAGCCAACACGATCGATCCATGCAGAAGTTCGTTCTAAGTAGTTTGCTGTTTCACGATAATATTGCAAGTATGCTCCAGTTACTTCCATAACTTCTTCTTCTGTTTTCACTTTATACAATAAGTCTCCACCACGAACATGCGTACCACCGTTTCCGCCAACATATAACTCCCATCCACCGTCGATGCCAATGAAGCCAATGTCTTTAAATCCTGACTCTGCACAGCTTCTTGGACAAGCGGATACTGCCATTTTTACTTTATGAGGTGTTTGCAACCCTTCAAATTTTTTCTCTAATCGAATTCCAAGTCCCATTGAATCTTGTGTACCGAAACGGCAGAATTGTTCACCAACACATGTTTTAACGGTACGTAAAGATTTTCCGTACGCAAATCCTGAAGGCATATCTAAATCTTCCCATACTTTCGGCAAATCTTCTTTTTTCACTCCAATTAAGTCGATGCGCTGTCCACCAGTTAATTTCACTAGTGGTATTTCATATTTATCTGCAACATCTGCAATTCTTCTTAAATCATTTGGATTTGTAACTCCGCCGTACATGCGTGGCACTACAGAATATGTGCCATCTTTTTGAATATTTGCGTGCATGCGTTCATTAACAAAACGGGAATCTCTTTCATCTTCATGTTTAATTGGATTTACCATTGTTAAATAATAGTTGAGAGCCGGGCGACATTTCGAACATCCTTCTAGGCTAGTCCATCCAAGAACACTCATTACTTCTCTTGTATGTGTTAAGCCTTTCGCTCTAATTTCTTCTACAACCTCATCTCTTGATAAAGTTGTACAGCTACAGATTGCTTCTTTTTGCGCAGCTGCGTCAAACTCTGAACCAAGTGTATGCTGCAATAACTCTGCAACAAGTGGTTTACATCCGCCACAAGAACGAGAAGCACTTGTGCATGCTTTTATTTCATCAACAGAAGAACAACCTTGTGCTTGTATTGCTTCCACAATCGTACCTTTTGATACACCGTTACAGCCACAAATAATTTCATCAGCAGTCATACTTGCAACCATACTTGTTCCAGAATCCTGGCCAATTGGCTGCAGAATAGAAATTTTTTCTGTATCTGAAATATCTGCCTCTTTTTGAATCATGGAAAATAAACGATTTCCTTCACTGCTATCTCCAAAAAGCACTGCGCCGACAATTTGATTGCCTCTCAAGACAATTTTCTTATAAACTCCATCTTGTTCATCGAAAACTTTAATTGCTTTTTTCTCTGAATCTTCAGTAAAATCACCAGCTGAGAAAACTTCAACCCCTGATACTTTTAACTGCGTGGACAATACAGAACCTTCATATGGTTTAGCAGTTTGGCCGCATATATGGCTTGCTAATACTTTTGCTTGCTCATAAAGTGGTGCAACTAATCCATAAGGTATTCCTCTATGCTCTGCGCATTCCCCAACTGAATAAATATGCGGGATATCTGTTTGTAAGTAGTCATTGACTACAATGCCACGATTAATTGCTATTCCGCTGTTTTTTGCTAATTCAATATTTGGTTTGATTCCTACTGCCATCACAACTAAATCAGCATCTAATGTCGATCCGTCTTTAAACTTTAAGCCTTCTACTCTATCATTTCCTAAAAATTGTTCTGTTTGTGTTTCTAACAAGAACTTCATCCCTTGCTTTTCCAACTCTTTTTGCAGAAGACCACCTGCTGTTGGATCAAGCTGACGTTCCATTAAAAAAGGTCCAAGGTGGATGACAGTTACATCCATTCCTAAATTCAATAATCCTCTGGCTGCTTCTAACCCGAGCAAGCCTCCGCCAATTACTGCAGCTTTTTTATATTTTTTTGAAGCTTCCAGCATAATATCCGTATCTTTAATATCACGGAATGCTGTAACTCCCTGCTTTTCTACACCAGGCATCGGAAGCATAAATGGCACTGATCCAGTTGCCAAAATAAGTTCATCATAAGCTTCTACTCTGCCAGAATCTGTGATAACTACTTTTTTCTCTGCATCAACTTTTGTAACTGTTTCTCCCGTATATAAAGTAATATTATTTTCTTTATACCAATCCCAGTCATTTAATGTTATATCTTTTACTTCGGTATCACCTTGCAGCACCTTTGACAATAAAATTCTATTATAATTTGGATGTGGTTCACTTCCAAAAATAGTAATCTCAAATTGATCTTTTGATAATTTTAATATTTCTTCAACTGCTCTTACCCCAGCCATTCCATTTCCTACAAGAACTAATTTCTTTTTATTCATCTTAATTCCTCCCCTTGAAATTACAATTAAGTCTTTTACAGTTAAAAGATGTTTTTCATATACTTGTTTTTTATTACTTTATCATAATTAAAAGATGTTTTTCATATACTTGTTATATTTTCTGACACACTTTTTTTTTTGAAGAATCATTTTTTGTCGAATAATAAAATAATAAAAACGTTGGATTAACAGCGTTGTATCCCCTTTCAATATAAAAATTTTTTCATTCAGAATTTTCATCATTTTCATATAAAAAATAAGAAACATGATAATCTTTTTAAAACAAAAAGCACACTGATGTCCATCTTTTACTGCTACATCAGAGTGCTTCTTATTCTTTATCGATATATTTAATTTATTATAGGACTAATTTTTACTGCACTTACTTTAAAACCAGGCATCTTACAAGTAGGATCTAAATCTCCAGAGACCAGCTTATTTACATTTTGAGATTCTGCCCAATGAATCGGAACAAACACGGTATCGGGTCTAATTTTATCTGACCATTTACTTCTTACAACGATATTTCCTCGTTTTGACTCTACTTTTACTAATTCATTATTTGGAATATTGTATTTTGCTGCAGTTTTTGGGTGAATTTCCAGATACGATTCAAAGTTTCTTGCTGATAAAGCAGCACTTTTTCTCGTTTGAACTCCTGTCAAGTACTGCGACATAACCCTTCCTGTCGTTAAATACAACGGAAAATCCGTACTTACACTCTCTTTTGAAACAACAGGCTTATTTTTGACTACTATCATTTTTGCTTTTCCATCATCATGTGCAAAACTATTCTCAAACAGACGTCTCGTTCCACTATGATTCGTGTCAGGACAAGGCCATAAAATACCTTCTCCCTTTTTTAAACGATCATACGTAATGCCATAATAATCAGCGATTCCGCCTCGGCTTGCTATTCTTAATTCATTAAAAATATCTTCTGCCTTTGTATAAGAGAAATATTCTCCTTTTCCAAGAACATTTGCTATTTCACAAATAATTTGCCAATCATGTTTCACCTCACCTGGGCATGGGCGACTTGCTTCTCTAAGCATGACACGACCCTCTAAGTTAGTCATCGTTCCTTCATCTTCCAAGTAAGAAGAAGTTGGCAAGATTAAATCTGCTAATTTTGCAGTTTCTGAAACAAACATATCCACTGCAACTAAAAACTTTAATTTCTTTATCGCCCTTTTGACCAAATTAGCGTTTGGATTTGAAACAACAGGATTAGAGCACATAAGAAACATGCCTGTTATTTCACCTTGATCTGCTTTTTCAAACATTTCAAATGCTGATACACCTTTACGCGGTATATCTTCTTCCTTAACACCCCAAACGCTTGCAATATATTTACGGTGTTCCTCATTTTCAATACTACGATATCCTGGCAATTGATCTGCCTTTTGTCCATGTTCTCTTGCTCCTTGACCATTCCCTTGTCCAGTAATGGCACCGTAGCCAGAGTAAGTCTTCCCTATTTTACCTGTGGCAATAATAATATTTAAGAAATTGCGTACAGCTGCCACCCCATCTGTTTGTTGTTCTACTCCTCTGGCTGTAAAAATCATGCCAGATTCTTCTTTTCCAAATTTAATTCCTGCCTTTTTAATATCTTGAATAGGTACACCTGTCCATTCTGCAATTTCCTCGAGATTGACAGTAGAAATATAGTCTTTTACTTCGTCAAAGCCAGTTGCCCGTTCTTTAATAAATGTTTCATCTATTAAATTTTCTTCAAAGATTACTTTCAAAAGTCCATTTGCTAATGCAGCATCTGTACCAGGTCTAACCTTAAGATGTAAGTCGGCTAGATTAGTAGTAGCTGTTTCACGAGGATCTATTGCAATAATATAGCAGCCATTTTCTTTTGCTTTTTCAAAATATGGAATAATCGTAGGTTGGCATTCTGCAATATTTGTTCCTGCTAGTATAATGACCCGTGAAAAAGGAATTTCTGATAATGTATTCGTTAATCCTCTATCCATTCCAAAGCATTGAGCTGCTGCAGTAGCAGCAGCTGACATACATAGTCGGCCATTATAATCAATATATCTCGTTTGTAAGGCTACTCTTGCAAACTTTCCTAATAGGTAAGCTTCTTCATTTGTAATGGATGCACTTCCATATACTGCTAACGCATTCTTCCCATCTTCTTTTTGAATTTTCGAGAAATTTTCTTTAATCGTATTTAATGCTTCCCTCCAAGAAATACGAATAAACTCGCCATTCACCTTTAATAGCGGATATTTTATCCGATCATGCTGAAGTGCATGTTGGTGGGCATTCATTCCCTTAATGCATAAACGCCCTTCTGATGTTGGGTTATTTTTTCCAATCGCAGTATATTTTTTTCTTGAAACAATTGATTCTTCCAATAATTGCATTTTACATTGCATACTGCAAAATGGACATTGTGTATCGTATCTTTTTTCTGATTGAAATTCCTTTTGCTGTGTACGAAAATACTTTAATAATAAATCAGTCATTATCGCACTCCCCTTCTTTCATAATTAGATCTTCATAAATTTATCATTCAAATTGATTTGTCATCTGCTTACTTTCCCTCGTAAATTACTTAAGGGTATCTTTAAATAAGGCTGTTTTCGTATAGATTGTTGCTTTTAACTCGCAGCCTGAATACACTTCGTCCGTTTAGCGAGCGTCGAGCCTCCTCGTCGCATACGCTCCTGTGGGGTCTCGTCTTTCTCGCATTCCCACAGGAGCCTACGTGTATTCAGTCTGCTGGGTACTTCTTCTCCCATTTTTCACGTAAAAAACAACAAACTTTGAGAAAACAGCCTTAAATAATTAAGAAAAGCTTTTTTCAACTTGTTTTTTTCTTTGTTGTATATCCATATTTAGTCGACTTATTAATTGTTTTCTAAGGTCTTTTTCGAATAAAACCTCTCTAATATGCACTAGGTTTACTCTTTCAATCCATTGCCAAGTGCGCTCTAAATAATTTGCTGTTTCTCGATAGTATTGAATGAATCCTGTAATCATCTCAACCACTTCTTCTTCTGTTGCTGCAACACATAATAATTCTCCAGAACGAACATTTCGGCCACTGCTGCCGCCAACATAAATTTCCCATCCTCTATCAACCCCAATAACGCCGATATCTTTTGTTGTGGAACCTGCACCATTATGCAAACAAGCAGATATTCCCATTTTCACACGGTAAGGAGTAATGATTAATTCAGTTTGTTTTTCAAGTTGAACCCCTAATTGCAACGATTTTTGTTTATCACATTTACAAATATGTTCACCGATACATGTTTTAATATGATGGACGGTATTTCCGAAGGTAGAACTTAATGGCATATCTAAATCTTTACAAACATCAAATACTTGCTCTTTTGGCACACCCATTAAGTGGATTCTTTGTTCACTCGTAACAGCAACATCATTAATTTTATATTTTGTTATGACTTCCCCAATTTTTGTTAATTGAGCTCCACTTGTTATACCACCGTACATTTGAGGAATAATGGTGTAAGTACCATCACTTTGAGCAATTGCATTCATTTTTTCATTTACATAGAATATTTCTTGCAAGCTTTCATATTCAGGATAGATCATTCCTAAATAATAATGGAGAGCAGGATTACAAACAGAGCATCCATTATGATTTTTCCAATTAAGTGCACTCATTACATCTGGAACAGATATCAGATTTTGTGCTTGCATTTCATGTACCACTTCTTCTTCTGTTAAAGATGTACATGTACACATAGATTTTTTTTCTATTTTCTCATCAAAGTCATCACTTTGTATATATAGTAGCAAATCCTCAACAAGCGGTTTACAACCACCGCAAGATCCTGAAGCCTTCGTACATTGTTTGACTTCCTCAACCGTTGTTAAATTCTTTTGTTGAACTGCTTCTATAATTGCTCCTTTTGTAACACCATTGCAATTACAGATCATTTCACTTTGAGGCATAGCTGCAAAAGAATCTAGTCCATCTGCATTCATTTGGAACAAAGCATTCTTTTCCTGTTGATGCATATCTTTTTTCTTTATAACCATATCCAGTATTTTTGTACCCTGCCTTGTATCACCAAATAAAATAGCTCCAACTAATTTATCATCTTCAAATAGTATTTTTTTATAAATGCCGTCTACTTCATCATACATTTTAATTACTTGTGTCGTATCATCTTCATATACTTTTCCAACAGAGAATACATCTAGACCAGAAATTTTTAATTTAGTGGAAAGAGTAGAGCTTTTGTAGCCTTCCCCGTTGATGCCACAAATTCTTTTCGCTAAAACCTGACCTTGCTCATATAGAGGCTTTACTAATCCGTATACTATTCCCCTATGTTCCACACATTCTCCAACAGCATAAATATTAGAAATATTTGTTTCCAAGTAGTCATTTACTACAATTGCCCTGTTTGTTTCTATTCCACTATCTTTTGCCAATTGGATATTAGGGATAACTCCTACCGCCATTACAATAAGATCCGCTTTTGCCTCTGTTCCATCTTTAAATCGAATCCCTTCAACGCGCGCACTTCCTAAGATTTCTTCTGAATCTTTCCCTAGTAGAAAGTTCATGCCTTGAAGCTCCAACTCTTTTTGCAAAAGTTTTGATGCTGTATGATCTAATTGCCGCTGCATTAAAAAATTTGCATTATGCACAATATCTACCTGCATACCAAGATTAAGCAAACCTCTTGCAGCTTCTAAACCTAATATTCCACCACCAATTACTATTGCTTTTTTATATTTATTAGAAGATTCAATTATTTTTTCACAATCCTCGATCGTTCGAAAAGTAATGACCCCTTCCTTTTGAATTCCTGGTAGAGGAAGTACAAATGGCAAAGATCCAGTAGCAAAAATAAGTTTATCGTATGCTATTTTCCTTTGTTTATCAGTTAATACATATCTTTTATCTGTGTCAACTTTTATTGCAGCCTCTCCTGAAAAAAGTTTAATATTATTTTCTTCATACCATTTATCATTATTTAAAATAATATCTTGAATGGAGGTATCTCCTTGAAGAACAGAGGACAATAAAATTCGATTGTAATTCGTATGAGGCTCACTTCCAATAATAGTAATCTGAAATGTTTCAGGATCATTTTTAATAATCTCTTCTATACATCTAACTCCAGCCATACCATTCCCTATTACTACAAGTTTCTGTTTATTCATGGTTAAAAACCCCCTTAATTTTCAATCATACAATGTTAACAAATAAATACATACCTTTCATTATTTCATAGTATAAACTTTAGGAGAATAAAATTGTCATATAATCTAACAAGAAATATTTTTTGAAACCGTTTAACCACTTGATTTAATGCACTATTTTTAATTTTTCATTTTTTAAGAATTTATCTACTGTAAAGAAGAAATAAAAAAACCACGTCAGATATTCTTACATAAACCTTTTCTACTTTAAATCTCTCTACTATAATCAAAACATGTAAATTGTTTACTAGTTTATCACTTTAAAGCAACAGTGAGCAACTTGTATTTTCAAATTTGCATACTATTTTAAATACCAAGGAGGAAATAAAAATGAGATTATCTGAATTAAGAAAAAGTGGTCACCCCAAAACCTTATTGTCTTCTTTTTTATATTTTGACATTAGTTTTATGATTTGGGTTTTGCTAGGTGCACTTGGTGTATTTATTTCTAAAGACTTTGGTTTATCACCTGCACAAAAAGGATTTGTTGTTGCGATTCCTACATTAGCAGGGTCTCTTTTCCGAATTATCCTAGGCATTTTAACTGATCGAATCGGTCCAAAGAAAACCGCGACTATTGGAATGTTAGTTACGATGATACCTTTGATTTGGGGATTTTTAGCAGGAACATCTCTTCCTGAATTATATGCAATTGGAATTTTATTAGGAGTAGCTGGAGCTAGCTTTTCTGTTGCTTTACCAATGACAAGCCGCTGGTACCCTCCTCATTTGCAAGGATTAGCAATGGGAATCGCTGGTGCTGGAAATAGTGGTACATTAATCGCAACATTATTTGGACCTCGTTTAGCCGTAAATTTCGGTTGGCATAGTGTAATGGGATTTGCACTTATTCCATTAGTAATTGTTTTTATTATTTTTACTCTTCTAGCAAAAAATGCTCCTTCTCAACCGAAACCTGAACCGATTGCTAATTATTTCAAAGTATTTAAATTTAAAGATACTTGGTACTTTTGTTTGCTGTATGGCGTAACATTTGGTGGTTTTGTTGGGTTAGCTAGCTTTTTAGGTATTTTCTTTGTTGATCAATATCAATTAACTTCTGTACAAGCTGGTGATTTTGTTACATTATGTGTTGCTGCTGGAAGCTTTTTCCGACCTGTTGGAGGCTTTATTGCGGACCGCATTGGTGGAGTAAAATTATTATCCACTTTGTTTATTGTTGCAGCATTATGTATGTTTGGTGTTAGCCTGCTACCTGCTCTTGGCCTTGTTATTACTTTACTTTTTGTTGGGATGATGTGTTTAGGAATGGGAAATGGTGCAGTATTCCAATTAGTTCCACAACGCTTTCAAAAGGAAATTGGAATGGTAACTGGGATTGTTGGTGCAGCTGGTGGAGTCGGAGGCTTCTTCCTGCCTAATATTTTAGGTACATTAAAGCAGCTTACAGATACATATTCATCAGGATTCCTTACTTTTTCCTTTATCGGTTTAGCAGCTTTTGGGATTTTAATGGTAGCTAATTTATCTTGGAAGAAACATTGGGATACTAAAGGTGATGCAGTAAAAATATAATGATATTTTCTTATCTAAAAAAACGGACTAACTTAACTAGTTAGTCCGTTTTTCATTTTTTTAAGTACAAAGCATTATTAATGAAGACTTTTTACAGCTTTGTATCATCAACAGAATTCAGCCACTTATCTATTTCCTCAATAACTGATTCTACACACCCCTCTTCAAAAGGTGATAATAAATTTGCCTCTTTCACCAACTCAGTAAATGGAAGACTACCACCTAACTGACAAAGTTTCACATAATCATCCCATGCTTCCTCTTTATTTTCTCTTGAACGTTTCCAAAATTGGAAGGCACATATTTGTGCAAGTGTATAATCAATATAATAGAAGGGAGACGTGTAAATATGAAGCTGTCTTTGCCAATACCCTCCACTCTCTAAAAATTCGTTATCATCATAATCTTTATGAGGCATATATTTTTTTTCGATATTTCTCCATGCTTGTTTTCTTTCTGTCGGTGATGCAGTCGAATTTTCATAAACCCAATGCTGAAATTCATCTACTGATACTCCATATGGTAAAAATAGCAGAGCGGAACTCAAATGAGCAAACTTATACTTATCAGTATCTTCCTTAAAAAATAATTCCATCCATGGCCAAGTGAAAAATTCCATGCTCATCGAATGAATTTCTGCTGCCTCATAGGTAGGCCAATAATACTCCGGGATATCAAACTTACCGCTGCTATACACTTGAAAAGCATGACCTGCTTCATGGGTTAACACATCGATATCACCAGATGTACCATTAAAATTAGAAAAGATAAAGGGTGCTTTATAATTTTCAATAAATGTACAATAGCCTCCACCAGCTTTTCCTTTTTTTGCAACTAAATCCATTAATTCATTTTCCTTTAAATAAGAAAAGAATATTCCAGTTTCTTTTGATAGTTCATCGTACATTTTTTGACCATTATTAATAATCCAAGCAGGATCACCTTTTGGAGCAGCGTTTCCTGATAAAAAGTTTAATGATTCATCATAGTATTTTAATGCTTCTACACCAATTCTTTTTTGTTGTCTCTTTTTTAATGTCGTAGCAAGTGGCACAATAAATTGATGCACTTGATCCCTAAACTTTGCGACCATTTCTGGATTATAATCTGTACGGTACATACGGTAGTAAGCTAACTCAACAAAATTTTTGTATCCTAATCTTTGTGCAATTTCTGTCCTTACTTTCACCATATCATCGTAAATTCGATCTAATGTTTCTTCATTTTCAGTAAAAAAAGCAAATCTTGCCTTATTCGCTTCTTTTCTAACATCACGATCTTTTGATTGGGTATATGGCTCTATTTGAGCTAATGTTCTTTCTTCCCCATCAAACATAATTTTTGCGGAAGCAAGAAGCTTCGTATATTCAGTTGAAAGTTTGTTTTCCTGCTGCAGCAGTGGTACTACTTCCTCAGAAAAAACTTTTAATTGTGCTTCTGCTAAAGCGAATAGCTGTTTTCCCCACTTTTGTTCTAATCCTTCTCTAAATGGCGATTGAACCAGTTCCTTATAATATTTAGTAATTAAACCTTCTATTTGTGGAGAAAATTCATCTAAATAATCTTGTTCCTGCTGATAAAACTCATCATTTGTATCAACAGAGTGTCGGATGTAACAAATATTGCACATTGTCGAGACATCATTGCGAATCTTGTTAATCTGTTCTATTATGTCTATCTGTTCCTGTTTGTTCGATGCTTGTTGAAACATGACTAATAGTTTTTCAAACTTTGTTGAAATTTCCTCTATATTTGGCCTTTCGTATGTAAATTCTGAGAATTTCATTCTAGTTCAACCTCCAGATCTGCTTTTTTACAGTTACTAAAAAAAAATTAAGCTGGTTTTAATCTTTTCAATAAGATTAACTACGTTAATAATTTAGGCTCTTTTCGTATAATTGGTTGTTATTTAACCCGCAGCCTGAATACACTTCGCTTTCCGCGGACGAGTGCCGAGCCTCCTCGTCGCTATGCTCCTGTGGGGTCTCGCCTTTCTCGTATTTTCCGCAGGAGTCTACGTGTATTCAGGCTGCTTAGTGCTTCAACCATGTTTATTATTTTATTCAAAAACAATAAACTTTTTAGAAAACAGCCATAATTTATAACCGGCTAAAAGCTTTATTTCCACTAATGCATCAACATTTTCATTCCCTTTATTAATTACACACTCTAACACTAATCTCCTGCAAAATTAATATTATATATATCATTTTTTCCAATGGATTCGTGTCAAACTAATGATAAAGTAATAATGCAAAAAAATAAGAAGTGGAAATGGTTTTCCGCCATTTCCACTTCTTATTTTTTTGTTTATTTATTTGCCACAGATAATCCTAATTTTTTTACAAGCTCAATTACTGTTGTTTTTTCTTCATTGGAAAGCTCTGACATTAGATCATGTATTTTTTCCTCATGATTCGGAAAAACAGATTCTATCATTTCTTTCCCCGTTTCCGTAATTTGCGCAAATGTTACCCTACGATCTGATGGGCAAGCGACTCTTTTTAAATAGCCTTTTTCTTCAAGTTTATCTACAACATAAGTAATGCTGCCGCTTGCCAATAAAATTTTCCCGCCAATTTGCTGTAATGGTTGATCTCCTTTATGATACAGCAATTCCATTACGGCAAATTCTGTTGGATTTAACCCATATGTCTGGATTAATTTATTTACATTTTCATTAATCGCTCGGTAAGCTCTAGATAAAACAATAAATAGTTTTAACGATTGGTTGATATCTTCTTTACTCATCTATTATTCATTCCTTTTGTATAAAATATCTCGAATTCAGATTATTATACTTTTTTCTTCTTTTGTTGTCAATTCAAGCATTCTTCATTCTTCTATTATTAAAACCAATTCATCTCTCAAAAGCAACTTCATTTCCCTTGCTTTCTAAGCCAATAATTGCGCTTTCATCTATACATGCTATAATAAAAAAAATAGAATTATTTGGAGAATAATTATTAATGAAAATGAAGAAAAAACAAATTTTACAGTACATTTTAATAGCAGTTGTACCTGTATTTATTGCGGCTTTCTTTTACATAGATAAAATTATACAAGAAGAATGGGAGCAACGAAAAAACCATGCAAGCTGGATAGGAACTACTCATCAAAAACATTGGGATGCTTTCATTAGTAAAACTGTTACATCATTAAATATTTTAAGCATTTCGATCGAAACATATGAAAATTCCATAGAAAATACGGAATCCTTGCTTCAAAATGTTCTTAAACAGGAACCAACTTATGGTGGCCTCATTTTATTAGACCAAGCTGGCAATAAAATAACTGGGACTGTTAATCATGTTCATTCTTTTGCTAAAACAGATTATATTAATGAAGTCATCCAAACAAAAGACAGCGTTATCTCCAATAAACAACAAATGTTAAGCAATGGTCAAAAAGTAGTTGGATTGGCAAAACCAATCTTAAATAAACAGAAAGAGTTAAAATATATACTAGTTGTTTATTTACGTATAGACTATTTATTAAATATTATGGAGATTTTAACTCCAGATGAAAATATTGCTATTTTAAATGCAAATCAAGATATTATTATAAGTTTAAATTCGTATATTGCTTCTAACAAAAAAACAGTTACTTTGCCTATTGATGCCCTTCCTTGGAAAATACAAGTGGAAGTCAAAGAAATTAATAAAGCGACTATTATAAAAAAAAGCATTGCATTTATTTTGTTTTGTTTCGTTTGCAGCCATTTAGTTTATTTATTGCTCCAATTTTATTTGCTTCGCCAAAAAACAGAATTAGAAAAAAAGCAAAATGAACTTCAAAAACTAGAATTAGTTGGAAACTTAGCAGCAAGTTCTGCACATGAGATTCGAAACCCATTAACGGGAATTAAAGGGCTAATACAATTGTTAAGTGAAAAACATACCACAAAAGAAGAACAGTTTTATTTTTCCATTATACAAACTGAAATTACAAGAATTAATGAGATAGTCAGTCAGTTTCTTATTCTTGGGAAACCGACCGCTTTTAAAAAACAATTAATTGATTTACAAACCATATTAGCAGAACTAAAGCCTTTAATTATTTCAGAATCCAATTTCCATAACGTACAATATAGTTTTCAAATTCCAGAAAGAAACATCCCTATCATATGTGCAGCCGATCAAATGAAACAAGTTATTTTAAATATAACCAAAAATGCTTTTGAGGCAATGGTAGATGGAGGAATTTTAAGATTAAATGTAATCATTTCTTATGATAAAGTAATAATCACAATCTTAGATAACGGTGTTGGAATTTCTAATGCACAGCTGAAAAAAGTTTTTCAACCATTTTATACTTCCAAAGATACTGGAACAGGATTAGGTCTTATCGTTTGCAAAAGAATTATCCAATCATTTAATGGAGAAATATTTATTACTAGTAAAAAAAACGAAGGAACCAAAGTTGATATTATTTTACCATTAGCTGAATAGCGTACTTTTTCTAAAAAGAATAGGGCTTTGTTATGAACGAGAGTTGATTTTTCCCAACTCTATTCTTTTTCTAATGTTGATTTTCCTATTCTTTCCATATACAGGACAACTATCTTCAAAGTTGAAATTTTCATTTATGTGGAATTTATCTTGAAGTATAAAATGAAAGAAGGGATTACTTGCTTATGTTACACTTCTTTTTCTAAAAAGCGAATAATCTATTGTATAAATGCATAATTTGTTAGTAATCAGTTTCCTCTTCATTCAAAAACAGTGGGGCTTCAGTAGTTTATTATTATTATTATTGAAAACCAATAAAAAATATAAAGGATTTAAACAACATACCTACCTTAATATGATTAAATCCTATCAAATATAAAAACATACATTTGCTATATTAATACACAAGATTATTAGGCCAGATGATCATCGACTGTTTATGAGAATTTGTAACGATCATTTGTTTTTGCTTGCTTTGCCGAGTTGCAAGCTGATATTGATTGATTAACTCATCAAGCTCCTGACTATGTTTTATCGTTTCACTACTAGTGAAACCGGTCTCTTTTGCCGATATAATCATTACCTCCCTTTTTTTTTGAATAGCTTTCAAAATATCCTTTTTCTTACCTTGCACTCCTTTTCCTCCTAATCATTTTAAAATACTAAATTATTTACCTAAATTTAGTTTACTTGATGAATTATCACAAGAAATGATATAAAAGTAAATAGAATCGCAATATTAGACATTTTTTTTTTGAAAATAGGTATTTACACCTATAAAACTCATAATAATCCTATTTTTTCGACAAGCTCTATGACAAAACTAGTCAAAATTTTATGAACAACATTAAAAATGGTTTTCAACTACTAAAAACACGATTGTTCCACTTACTCTATTAAAGTTATGCTAACTGAAATTTCTATACTAAAAGAAGCTGTTACAAGTAAAAACAGCTTCCTGATAGATGTAATTATTTTGTTAACCACTACTTACTTGTAGGTATAACTTTATTAAAAATAGGCAGCATCTTTAGCCGATTAACAGCTTCTAATAATCGCTCTTCTGAAGTTAATAACCCTGCACGTACATATCCTTCTCCAAATTCTCCAAATCCGATTCCTGGAGCTACAGCTATATGAGCCTTGTCCAATAAGTAGTCGGTAAATTGTTCGGAAGTAAAACCTGCTGGGACTTTTAACCATGCAAAAAAAGAACCTGCAGGAGCAGCTACATCCCAGCCTATCTCTTTTAATCCATTCACAAATACATTTCTTCTGCTTTCATAAAGGCTATTTAATTGTTCTACACATGCTAGGGAACTGGTTAATGCTGTAGCAGCTGCTTCTTGAACAGCACCAAATAAACTAACATAAAGATGGTCTTGATATAAATTAAGGGCCGATATCACACTTGCATTTCCAACCGCAAATCCAACACGCCATCCTGCCATATTAAACGTTTTGGACAACGTGTATATTTCAATTCCAATATCTTTCGCACCCTCAGTCTGTAAAAAACTAATCGGTTTTTTTCCATCGAAGCCAATAGCACCATAAGCAAAGTCATGAACAATACAAATATCATACTCGTTGCTTAACTGAACTGTTTTTTCAAAAAATTCCTCTGTAGCAATAGCACCAGTTGGATTATTAGGATAATTTAAAAACATTAACTTTGCTTTATGTAATATATCCTTTTGAATCTCCTCATATTTTGGTAAAAAAGCATTTTCTTCTTTCAATGGCATCATATGCATTTGTGCATTTGCAAGAGCAACACCTGATAAATAATCTGGATACCCTGGATCAGGTACTAATACTGTGTCTCCTGGATTTAATAAGCATTGTGGAATTTCCACTAACCCTGCTTTCCCGCCAAATAAAATCGCAACTTCTGATGCTGGATCCAATTCTACGCCATATTCTTTTCTATAAAAGCTTGCAACTGCTTCTTTTAAATAGGTATATCCTCGAAATGGAGAATATTTATGATTTTCGGGCTTTGCCGCTGCTTGCTGCAGTCTCTGCACAATATGATCTGGAGTAGGTTGATCTGGATTTCCTTGACCTAAATTAATCACATCAAAGCCTTGCTCCACATATTTAGATACTTTCGATACAAGTGAAGCAAAAAATTGTTCAGGTAAATTATTTAATAAATTTGATTGATCATAAACTTTCATCTTTCCACCTTCTTTTATTCATTAGGCTCTGTTTAACTAGCCTGTTAATTGCAGCGAGAGGCATTCGCTTTCCGCCGCGGGCAGTCCGGGAGCCTCCTCGTCGCTGTGCGGAGGTCACTGAAAAAGTGGATACTATGAAATATAGATAGTGAAAATCCAAGCACTCAGAGGTTTTCGTTCGGTTTTCCGAGGCTTACCTCACGCTTTCCGCGGGGCGAGCGCCGAGCCTCCTCGTCGCTTTGCTCCTGTGGGGTCTCGCCTGTCTCGCTAATCCCGCAGGAGTCGTGCGGACGCCTCTCCTAACCAACACGATGGTCGTTTTCAAACTATCTATACCATTTTTATCCTACTAACTATAAGGGTTTTACCTATGATTTATATAAGAAAAGCGGAGGCGCCTTGCTCAGCCCCGAAGAAAAATGTTCACATGACTCAAAAAGTGCTTTTTACTTTTAGAGGCATGGGGTTATTTTTCACAGGGGCTAGGCGCCGGAGCTAGACACTCGTCTAAGTTCAAAAATTTTATGCTTTCTTATTTTTTAATAAAACACTTATTCAGTGGCCTCAGCACGGCGCCTGTGGGCTCTCCCTTTGACTCGCTTTTCCCGCAGGAGTCTCACGCCTTCCGCTTCAATCAACAAAGTATCAAAATCAACAATTAGCTTTAACACAGTCTATTCATTAAATAAACAATAAACTGCATATCCTTTTTTATAATAGTTCTTTTTCAAAAAACATTTAATTATCTTGCATTTTATGATATAACGAATGCATGTACGTGTAAATAAAAGACGAGGAATTTATTAATTCTGCCTTGAATATTTTATACTAAGATGCATTCCACTTTTTAGAGGATGTTTTTTGAACACACACTTTTAATAGAGAGTCGACTATTATTATAGTTTATTGAACTAAATATGAATAGAGGGTGAAAAAATTGACTTTAAAGATCAGTATTATCCAAATGGATATTTCGTTTGGAGATCCACAAACAAACTTTACAGTTGTAGAAGAAAAAATTAAAGAAGCAGGCAAACAAAAAACTGATATTATTGTTCTTCCAGAATTGTGGACAACAGGTTATGATTTAACACGACTTAACGAACTATCTGATGCTCATGCACAAAAAACGATTGCTTTTTTACAAAAAATTGCCGTAGATCATGATGTACACCTTGTTGGTGGTTCTGTTGCTAACGAAAAAGAGAATGGAATATATAATACAATGATCATCATTAATAATCACGGAGAAGTTGTTCATACATATGATAAATTGCACTTATTTCAGCTGATGGACGAACATGTATATATGCAAAGCGGTACTTCTAATGGATTATTTGAGTTAGACAATCATCTATTTGCAGGCATGATTTGTTATGATATCCGTTTTCCGGAATGGATTCGCACCCATACAACAAAAGGAGCCAAAGCACTATTTATTGTAGCAGAATGGCCTTTGCCTCGATTAGCACATTGGCGATCATTATTGATTGCACGAGCAATTGAAAATCAGTGCTACGTTGTTGCGTGTAATCGCAGCGGATCTGACCCAAATAATACCTTTGCAGGACATAGTATGATTATAGACCCATGGGGAGAAGTCATCATCGAAGCAGGAGAAAAAAGCGACATTATTCATGGGACGATTGATTTAGATAAAGTAAAAGAAGTCCGAAAAATGATTCCTATTTTTGCAGATAGAAAACCTTCATTTTATAGTTAATAATTACAAACACCTCCTTTTATTGAAAGGGAGGTTTTTTTTTTCCATAATAAAAATAGACCTTTTGCCGATACAATAAGGTCTATTTATCACCAATAGTACTGCCATTTAAAAATTTCATACAAGTGAAAGAAATTTTTTCTATTTTTCAAACCGGGCTGTTTAACTAGTATAAATCGTTTATTTAAACTTTTTTTCTTAATAATTATTCCCTTCTTCCTTATTTATCGGAATATAAAGATGAAATGTAGTACCGACTCCTTCTTCAGATTCTATTTCCATTTTCCCTTTATGTTCTTCCATAATTTGATAGGTCACCATTAGTCCTAAACCTGTTCCTGTTTCCTTTGTTGTATAAAACGGCTCCCCTAATCTGGCCAGTTTTTCCTTACTCATTCCTTTCCCATTATCTTGTATCATAATATGAATAAAGAAAGGTGTTCTTTCCATTTTCACTTGAATTTCTCCACCATTATCTAATACTTCAATTCCATTTTTAATGATATTAATAAAAACTTTTTTCATTTGATTTGGTTCACAATATACTTCGTGTACCGACTCATTATATAATTTTTTAAACTGAACATTGTATAACACTGCTTGTGCTTGTAATAAGTCCAATGTTTCATTCATTATTTTGGTTAAATCACTGTTGACAAACTTTAAGACTTGAGGTTTTGCTAATTGCAGAAATTCATTTATGATGAGTTCGATGCGGTCTAATTCTGACTTGATTACTGAAAAGTACATTTGATTATTGTCTGTTTTTAAATTAATTTCTAACAATTGAATAAAACCTTTTAAAGCAGTCATTGGATTTCTTATTTCATGTGCGATACCTGCTGCAAGTTCCCCAATTACATTTAATGTAGATGATTTTCTTAACTGTTCTTCCATTACAACATTTTCGGTAATATCTCTTAATGTTGTAATGCTCAAGCCAGAATATACGTTATATTTATTTCGAAATTCAATTTGACTCCATTCGTTTTCTTTAAAAGAAGCTGTATAAATCCCCCTATTTTGCTCCATATCTTTAAAATTTAAAGATAATAGCATTGGTTTTATATCCTCACTGATTGTTTTCCCATTTGGCAATACTTTTAATAAATTCAAACCGATGAGTTCTTCTTTTTTTTGATGAAGTATTCTTTCAGCCGCCCTGTTCATATCAATGATTTCATATTTTTCATTCCAAATAATAATGCCGTCAAACGCTTCCTCAAAGATATTTTCAAACATACTCTTGCTTTCTAATAATGCCACTTCCATTTTATATCTTTCTGAAATATTACGAATTATACTCATATGCAGGCCTTCAACAGAATGAAGCTTTGTCGTAAATTCTAATAATTTTTTTTGGCCATTTGGCATTAAAAACATCAGTTCTTCTCGATTAGCTTTGTCTCTGTAAAGATTCTTTATCATAGAAACATATTTTTCATCTTTTTTATAAATAAAATCGCTGAATTTTTTATGGGTTAATTCCTCGTAAGAACTCTCAAATATACGAAGTGCAGAATCATTTGCTGATACGATTTCCCCTGTTTCTTTCCATAAGATTATTCCATCTAAAGTCTCAGAAAAAAATTCATCATATATCGCCTCTTTTTTTTGATGCATCTTGTTTTTTATCCATATTTTCGTAATATTTCTTATCACTGTCAAAAATCCAAGATTATTAGGTAATTTAGAAATAATAATTTCTATATAAAACTCTCGATCTTTTATATATATCGGTATTATATGGGTTGTAAAGCTTGTTTTCATATGTTTAAATTCGCTGATTTCTTGTCTTATTTTATCCCGATGCTCTTGAGGCACAAAATGTGTAATATTTCTGCCAATTATTTTATTTTGATTTGTATTCAGCATCTCACAAATAGACTGATTCGCTTCTAATATAACTCCTTTTATATCAAGTATTAGTAGTCCGAAAGCATTTGCGTGGAAAGCAGCATTCATTACTTTTTCGATTTTTTCTTCTTCATTCAAAGCTTTTCTTAAATACAAATTTTCTTGTTCAAGATCACTTAGTTTCTTTTGCAACTGTTGTAGTTCCTTCAAATAAGATACACCTGTCACTGCTAAGCCTCCTTGAGTACCATTGTGATTACATAATTCTACAATTTTTTAAAAATACCTTTTGTTTTTATAAGAAAACGAAGATATTTTTACATTGCTCTCTCATATAAGAAATGGCAAGGGTATTTTATAGTAGGGGAAATTTCAGTTTTTATATAACAAATACGCTAATTCCCTTACATTTATATATCAGTTATGAACATAGGAAGAAAAATACTTAACAGATTCATTAATCAAAATTAGCTTTGATGTTTTTGTGCTATAACTATTTACTATAAACTAATTTACTTTTGTTAATGTCAAAAGGAAGGAGTCGTTTATGAAAAAAAGAGACTATTTCTTTGATAATGCCAAATTTTTGTTGATTTTTTTTGTTGTATTTGGTCATTTTATCCAAACTTTTAATGAAGAAAGCAATAGCATCTATGCATTATATAAAGTGATTTATACTTTTCATATGCCAGCATTTATTTTAATTTCCGGATTTTTCGCTAAAGGAATGTATAAGCAAGGATATATTCAAAAATATGTAAAAAAATTAATTATCCCTTATATTATTTTCCAATTAACTTACAGTATCTTTTATTACTTTCTATACAGTAAATCTACTTTTACTATACAACCATTCAACCCTCACTGGTCGTTATGGTTTTTAATCAGCTTATTTTTTTGGAATATCATGCTGCTTTTATTTGCAAAGATAAAATTTATTTATGGTCTATTTATATCTGTTGTATTAGGTGTAGCTATCGGTTTTGTTGATTGGACTACAAGCTATTTAAGTTTAACGCGCACCTTTGTTTTTTTCCCATTATTTTTAATTGGATTTTATTTGAAGAAAGAGCATTTTGAGTGGATTAGAAGAAAAGGGTCAAAACTAACTGCGATTACAACTTTTCTTTTTGTTTTTATTGGATTTTATTATTTTCCATCTATTAATGATCAATGGCTGCTAGGTTCTAAATCTTATTCAAATTTAGGGGAAGATTCTCTGCAAGCTATTTTTATCCGTCTTTTCTTTTATATTTTAAGTTGTATGATGATTTATTGCTTTCTTGCCATTGTTCCAAATAAACATTATTTCTTTACTAAATTAGGGAAGAACACATTGTATGTTTATTTATTGCACGGATTTATCGTTCGTATTTTCAGAATAAGTGATATGATCGATCTAATGAATCCGCTCCAATCCTTTTTACTACTAGTGGGCATATCGTTTGTATTAACATTATTATTGTCTAGTAAAATGATCATTTCAGTGGCACAGCCTATTATTGAATTAAAAACAACAAGGTTAAAACAATATGTATTAAGAATGTATACCGATATCCGTGTTTAGCCCCCTTCCATTTAATAAAGATAATAGACTGAAGAATTAGGTTTGTTATCTTCAGTCTACTATGAATTTATCGTTTATTATCGCTTTGTTTGTTTTTTTGCTACATGTTTATTTGCTTCTGCTGTTTCATAAAACTTACTTGCATTCACATCGCCAAACTCCATTCCAAATTCAACAGTTGAAGCTTCGTCTTTCTGTTTCTGTTTCTTTTCCCTCATATCATTTCCCCTCTCTTCCATGTTTAGCATTTCGATTGGCACCTTTTATTGGATTTTCACCTTGACTAAACTCTGTTGAAAATTCGCTTTCCTCCACATTTTTTTTAGGTGTTTTACTATATTTTTCAGCAGCATCAAATGCAGCTTTTCGTTTCACCATTATCACTCACTCCTTCTTTTTTGTTCGATATTATTTTTTACTGTTTCCTAAAAGCTAATCCATCCTAATTTTTACAAGAAAAGCGCAAGCGCTGTAGCTCGATATCCGTCGGACTTCAGAAACTTTTACTTAGGCTATGTTAAAGCTCTTTGTTGATTTTGGCACTATGTTGATTGGAGTGGAAGGCGTGAGACTCCTGCGGGAAAAGCGAGTTAGAGGGAGACCCCACAGGCGCAAAGCGCCGAGGAGGCTCCCGGACCGCCCGCGGAAAGCGAACGCCTGGAGCTACAATCAACAGGCAAGTTTATCAGAGCCTATAAAAAAGCACAAAACAATAAACAGTTTTGTACTTTTTAACCAATAATTATTCTTTCTTTTGGATAATGGTAATTATCTTTTTTCTCTTTGCCGCCAATAATATACATAAAGGAGGTTAAGCCGATTCTGCCGATAAACATTAATACCATAATGACGCATTTCCCCATTGTCGATAATTCAGGAGTAAGTCCTAATGATAAACCAGTTGTTCCAAATGCTGAACATACTTCAAATATTATTTTCAGTAAAGGAGCATTTTCTGTAATAGAAAGCAGTACAACAGCTATAAGACATATTCCACTTGCAAGAATAGTAACAACAAGCGATTTTATAATATCATTTTCATGAATTTCTCTTTTAAAAATTTTAATATTCTTATTACCATTAGCAAAATAATAAATAAACATTATATTTAATGCCAATGTTGTTGTTCTTATCCCTCCGCCTACAGAACTTGGCGATGCCCCAACAAACATTAAAAAACAAAAAATTAATAACGTTGGCAAAGAATACTCATTTAAATCCATTGTCGATAAACCACCACTTCTCGTCGAAGCAGAATGAAAAAAAGCGTTAAAAAATATTTGATGCCAGCTCATCCCAATATAATAGTGATTCCATTCTAAAACAATTACTGCAAGTGTTCCAAAAAGCAACAGGATGCCAAAAGTTAAAGAGGTTAATTTTGAAAATAAAGAAAACCGAAATGTTTGTATATTATTTTTAGGAAAAAGATATTTTTTTACTTCAATTAATACTGGAAAACCTATTGCTCCTAACGTAATTAACATAATATGTACCAATTGAATAAAATAATCATTTTCATACGGCAACAAAGAAGAGCCGGTTAAATCTAATCCTCCATTTGTTGTTGCACTGACAGAAGCAAATAATCCATGTAAAAAGGCTTCTTTCCACGTTGGAAAATAATTATGAAATTGTAAACCTAATATTAACGCTCCTAATAACTCTATAAGGAGAATTACTTTAATAATTTCCCTTATCAAATAAACTAAACCGGATAAATTAGACTGATTATGGTCAATCATAATCAATTGTCTTTCTTTTAAACCGATTTTTTTTCTAAGCAGCATCCAGAAAAAAGTCCCAAGTGTCATTACACCGATACCGCCAAATTGTAAAATAAACATTAAAATAAAAATACCTTGTGTACTATATGTTTCAGAGATATTAATAACTGTTAAACCTGTTACACTAACTGCACTAACCGCAGTAAAAACAGTATCCATAAAAGACACAGATACACCTTCTTTATGAACACCAGGCAAACATAATAATAAAACTGAAATGCTAACTGCTAATAAATAATATCCTGTTATAATTTGTGCAGGAGTAAATTTATTTAACAACTCTTTAAGCGTTTTCCACATTGAAACAAATCCTTTCTATTTTCACTATTCTATCATAAATGCAACTCTCCTATTTTTAAAGTGTTTTTCATAAAAGTTTGTGCAGCTCGTCCCCTTTTCCATTCTTCGAAAACTTTACCACTTATGAACAAATAGAAAATCACCATACTATAAATACAGATAATTATTTCTGTAAAATTAATTTATAGGAGGATTAAATATGGCTACAACAAATAAACTATTAGTGCCAGGCATTGAACAATATTTAGATAGCATTAAATATGAAATTGCGCAAGAATTCGGTGTTCAGTTAGGATCAGATACTGTAGCAAGATCAAACGGTTCCGTAGGTGGAGAAATCACCAAAAGATTAGTGCAACAAGCACAAGCAGAATTATCTGGTAAACAATAATAAGGAAATCTTTAGCTCTAATGAATAGCTAGTATATTATGCAACACTTATTTAAATAAAAAGGAAATTTGCCAAAAGATAAAAAACTATCCTTTGGCAAATTCTCTTGTTTTATTTGGCTGTTTTCTCAAAGTTTGAAAGCAACAATCTATACGAAAACAGCCTTTTATTTAGTTTATCTTTATCCTTTTTCGGTATTTTTAACCGTTTTAGTAGAGAAAAGGTAGCCACCTACTGCTATAGCAACTAATACAATCCAAAAGGTTAACTTCCATGCTGTTGATTCTGGAAAATGCTCATTCAACAAGGCAACTTCTGGATGAGCTAGCGTAAACACAGCAAGCTTTACTCCTACCCAGCCAACTATCATAAAAGCAGCTGTTTCTAATGAAGGTCTAGTATGCAATAGCGTTACGAACCAATTAGCGGCAAATCGCATAATGATTAACCCAATAATTCCACCTAATAACATAACTGCAAATTGTCCACCATCGATACCGCCAACGGTAAACCAGCCTGTTGGCGTTAATGTTATCGCTAAAGCAACAGCTGCCAACATCGAATCAATTGCAAATGCAATATCTGCTAATTCTACTTTTAAAACAGTCACCCAAAAAGAAGATTGCTTTCTTTTCTTTTCTTTTCCTTCTTTTTCTTTGTTTGTAAATCTTCTATAAAGATTATGGATGGCAATAAAAAGTAAATAAATGGCTCCAAGCGCTTGTACTTGCCAAACATCTGCTAATATTGAAATCATAAAAAGAGTCGCAAATCGGAAAATAAATGCACCAAATAATCCATAAAATAATGCCTTTTTTTGCTTCTCTGGCGGTAAATGTTTTACCATTACTGCCATAACAACCGCATTATCAGCTGCCAATATTCCTTCTAAACCTACCAGTACTAACAGTACCCATCCATACTCTAATAACATGCCTGCATCCATTTTAATTATCTCCTCCTAATTATTTTCATGTATACTCTGTTAACAACGGTTTCTATTCGCCTCTCGATTATTATGTACAAAAAAGCGCAAAAAAGACCTTTGCCAACAGGCAAAGGTCTTGCTAAGCATGTTTATGCCAACAAAGCCGATGATTATTAGAACCATGAAATGACGACTTTGTTTTAGGTTTCCCTAAAAGCTACTCCCCTTTGAGTAAGTATACGATTAATATATATTTATTATATACATTATTTAATGAAATGCCAACCCTTTTTTCTGAATTTCAAGTTTTTTCGTCATTAAGTATAGTTATATGATAATCGCTCTTATATATACCCCGCAGCCTGAATACACTTCGCTTTCCGCGTTTTTTAAATAATCTGGGATAAAAATGCTTTTGTTCGGTCATGTTGAGGGTTATCAAAAATATCTTCTGGTTTGCCCATTTCAACAATTTCACCTTTGTCAAATAAAATAATGCGATCAGCAACTTGACGGGCAAATCCCATTTCATGAGTAACACAAAGCATCGTCATCCCAGATTCAGCAAGTGTTTTCATAACATCTAATACTTCTTTTACCATTTCTGGATCTAGTGCAGATGTTGGTTCGTCAAAAAGCATGATTTTTGGCTGCATTGCCAAAGCTCTCGCTATCGCTACACGCTGCTGCTGACCACCAGATAATTGACCTGGAAATTTATTAGCTTGTTCAGGAATCCCTACTCTTTCAAGTAATTCTTTAGCTATTTGCTCTGCTTTTGACTTTTTCCATTTTCTAACCCAAATTGGTGCTAACATAATATTTTTTAATATGGTCATATGTGGAAATAAGTTAAAGGACTGAAAAACCATTCCCGTTTCTTTTCTAATCTCTTCAATATTTTTCAAATCATTTGTTAAAGCAATATTGTCAACAACGATTTCCCCTTTTTGAAACTCTTCTAAAGCGTTAATCGTGCGGATAAATGTCGATTTACCTGATCCAGATGGACCTAAAATAACAATTACTTCCCCTTGCTTTACCGTTAAATCCACATCTTTTAATACATGGTGGTCTCCATACCACTTATTTAATTTTGTTACTTTAATAATATCTTCTCGATCCTCAAGAGGCTTTGCTAACTTTTCAACTGAAAATACACTTTCCATTTTCTCATTCCTCCCTTTATCGTTTTCCTACACCTAATGATGATTCTAAGTGTTTACTTACATGAGACATTAAAAAGCAGAAAATAAAGAAGAAAAATGCTACAAATAAATACAGTTCTAAATGCTTCCCTAAATACGCAGGGTTTGCAGCTATTTTCTTTGCAATTCCTAAAAAGTCCGTTAATCCTATTACCGCAACTAAAGACGTATCTTTAAATATGGAAATAAACTGCCCTACCATTGCTGGAATTACTGCTTTTAATGCTTGCGGCAAAATTACAAATACCATTAATTTAAAGTTGTTTAGACCTAATGCATGTCCTGCTTCAAATTGTCCTCTAGGAATGGATTGCAGTCCGCCGCGAATATTCTCAGCTAAGTAGGCTGCACTAAATAAAGTGAACGCAACCATTGCTCTTAGCACATTGTCCATTTCAACTCCACCGAGGAACATTGGCAATAATAATTGTCCAATCGATAACACCATAATAAGCGGCATCCCGCGAATAACCTCAATATAAACAATACAGCTATACTTTATAATCGGCAGCTTGCTTCTTCTGCCAACAGCAAGTAATAGACCAAGTGGAAACGAGCAGACGATGGCTACAGCTGCTAAAAGAAATGTTAATAAAAATCCGCCCCATACATTCGTTTTTACCGGCTCCACGATGCCGAATCCATTTAAAATGCCGATTGAGATAGGAATAAATAATATCCATAACACCAATGTCGGAGCTTTTAATATAGACACTTTTCTTCCGATAATGTAAAATACGGCAATTAAAGCTACACTAGAAAACAAATAAACTTTTGAGTTGCTTTCTGTATATGGCAAAACCCCAAAAATAAGTAATAATGCCCCGACTGTAATGGCAACATGACCAATAATCCCTCTCCATAATCCCCATGAAACTCCTAGCAGGACAGAAACAAATACTATGGACGTCCATACACGCCACATTTCTTCTACTGGAAATTGTCCAACCATTAATAAGCGAAAATTATTTGCTACCACTGTCCAATCGTTAGTAAAAACAAACGTTGACACCCTAGCTATCATATAAACAGAAAAAGCAGCAGCGATAATAGTAAGCAGGATATTTTTCCAATCTTTGAATAAGTTCTTTTTTACCCACTGTGACATATTCGACCCTTTGTTTGGTGATATTGTCGTCATACTTTCACTGTTGTTAAGTTGAATGTTATCCAATTTGCCTCACTACCTTTCAACCAACTGGAATTTTTTATTAAAGAAATTCATAAACAGTGATGTCATTAAACTAAAGAATAAATACACTGCAATGATAATAAAGAGTGTTTCAATTGTATGGCCTGTCTGATTTATTACAGTGTTTCCAATTCCGACAATATCCTGATAAGCAACCGCCATTGCCAAGCTGGAGTTTTTAATGACATTTAAATACTGGCTTGTTAATGGTGGAATAATAATCCGAATTGCTTGTGGAAAAATAATTAAACGCAAGGAAGTAGATCCTTTAAAACCAAGTGCTTTAGCTGCTTCCGCCTGTCCTTTTGGAACCCCCATTATGCCTGCTCGAACAATCTCTGCAATATAGGTTGATGTATAAACAGATAATGCGATTAACACAGATAAGAATCCGATGGATAAAGAAGTTCCTCCAACAAATGCACCATTCTCTACTTTAGGAACAGTTAAATGAAGAGGTCCATTTCCTGTGATAAAATAAACTACAATACAACCGATAATAAAAGCACCGATACTAAATAAGAAAGGATGCATTTTTTTCCCTGTATTTATTTCTATATTTACTAGTTTTTTATACATTACAATAGCAAGAACAATGAAAACAAAAAGGATAATAAACCATAGGAGTGTATTAGAGTATATAGTAAACCAAGGGACTGCTGCTCCTCGATTCGAAAAATAAAACGGGCCAATTGCAAGCGCTTCTTGTATTTTTGGCATCGGCAAAAATACAGCAAAATTCCAGATAAAAATTTGCACTAACAGCGGCGTATTTCTGAAAATCTCCACATATACTGTTGCCAATTTGCTAACTAGCCAGTTATTGGAAAGACGACCGATTCCTATACATACTCCTAAAAGGCTTGCGAAAATAATTCCAAAAATAGATACTTTAAATGTATTTAATAGTCCAACTAGCAAAGCCCGTATATATGGATCATCCGGTGTATAATGAATTAAACTTTCAGCTATCGGAAAAGATGCTTTTAATTGTAAAAAATCCAACCCTAAAGTTAAGCCGATTTGCTCTAAGCCATATAAAACATTATTTATCATTAAATATAATGCGATTCCTACGATTACAACAAAGATTAATTGCAATAAGATTGGTACCGCTTTTTTATTTCTCCATAAAGGAGTGGATGTTGTTTGTTTATTCACTTTATCATCACCCTTCTTCTGAAATGCGTAAGCGCCTTGCTCAGCCCCGAAGAAAAATGTTCATTTGCCTCTAAAAGTGCTTTTTACTTTTAGAGGCAAAGGGTTATTTTTCAGAGGGGCTGGCTGCTTGCGCTAGACACCTTTTACACTTCAAAATTTTAAGCTTACTTATTTTTAAAAGAATAGACCTGCTAAAAAGCAATTGTTAGCAGGTCTTACATGCCTATCCTATCATTTTCTTCTTAACGGAATGGGATGGAGTATAATAATCCGCCATCTTTATATAGTGCGTTTTGTCCACGTTCTAATTTAAATGCAGTATCTGGACCAAGGTTGCGGTCATAAATTTCCCCATAGTTACCAACTTGTTTAATTACTTGGTAAGCGAAATCTTTTGACAAGCCAAGCTGCTCTCCAAGATTACCTTCTTCTCCCAACAAGCGTTTAATTTCAGGGTTGTCGCTTGATTTAAAGTCATCTACGTTTTTAGAAGTAATGCCAAACTCTTCCGCTTGAATCGTAGCATATACAATCCAACTTACTGCGTCTTTCCATTTTTCATCATTATCTAATACTGCAGGCGCCAACGGCTCTTTAGAAAGTGTTGCATCTAAGATCATATGTGAATCAGGATCTTTTAACACCGATTGACGGGATACTAAACCAGATTTATCTGTTGTCCATGCATCAATGCTTCCAGATTCATATGCAGCAATAACTGCATCCGCATTGTCAAATGTTTGTGCTTTGTAATTAACGCCAGCTGCTTTCATTTGGTCAGCAAGGTTTAATTCTGTTGTTGTTCCAGTCTCTACACCAATTGTTTTGCCTTCTAAATCTTTTAATGTTTTAATGCCGCTGTCTTTTGGCACCATGATGCCTTGTCCATCGTAAAATGTTACTGTCGCAAAGCTTAAGCCAACTTCTGCATCACGGTTTGTAGTCCATGTTGTATTGCGGATTAATACATCTACTTCTTTTGATTGAACAGCTGTGAAGCGTTCATTTGCAGATAAAGGACGAAATTCTACTTTATTTGCATCGCCAAGTACACCTGCTGCTACTGCTCTTGCAAAATCTACATCAAATCCTGTGTTTTTTCCATCCGATCCTATGTATCCAAATCCAGGAAGCGCGTCATTTACGCCCGCTTTTAATGTTCCTCTTTCTTTAACCGTATCTAACATGCTTTTTTTAGACGATGATTTAGAATCAGCATTTTTACCATCACCATCTGTTTTACTTGAGCATCCAGTCAGTGCAAGTACTAGTACGAGCATTACGCTGAATAATAACGATAAAGTCTTTTTCATTTACTAATTCCCCCTAAATGTTTTTTATAAATATACATTTCCATTACAAGAAAATTCTTTATTTTCAATCTATTAATCTTTCATATATTGGAAATGACATTTAATCCAAATAGAATGTTACAAGTTCTAACAATCTTTGTCATCTTTTGTAACATCTTGTTTTTAATTATACCGATTTTTCAGATAAATACAAATGTTTTTTTCGAATACTTATTATGGGTTATCAATAAAAACGAATAAAACTTCTTCTTTTATTATTCAACAAGAATTTCCGACAGTCGAAACCTTAATAAATCAACTACAACACTACAAAAACCTATAAAATCCTATAAATTATCTCGTTCTCCACACCCTATATTCGCTTAATTTTAGGATAAATATGTTAAAATAAAAAAAGAACAGAACAATTATAAATATTTTAATATAATTAAAAAAATTTAGTTTTGCAGAAAAATAGAAGCTTATCCTGCTAATTCTCAAAAGTGGACAAACTGGAGAACGGTTGGTTTTTTCTAATTGTTAGTATTTTCCCACTATACTTTACTTTCCTTTCGCAAATTTCTCCTAAAAAAGAAGCTTTCCTATAAGTCGATGACACTGACTTACAGAAAAGCTTCTTATCTTATTCACTGTTCCAGCTTGCTGAAACAAGTTTACTCATTTTCTGAATCCATTGGGTTATATAACTTCACATCTGGATTTTTATCTTGGAACCATCTTAAAGCAAAATCATTTTCGAATAAAAACGCTTTTTTCCCAAAGCGATCTTCTACTAATAAACTTCTTCCACTTGATAGGTTATCATTTACTTCTTCATCCACAGTCCAACGTGCAATTTTTGAACCTACATTCTCCATTAAAACATCTACATTGTATTCATTTTTCATGCGATGCTCAAACACTTCAAACTGTAGTTGCCCAACAGCTCCTAAAAGATAGTCTTCAGTTTTAACCGTTTTATAAAACTGAATCGCACCTTCTTGTACAAGCTGTTGAATTCCTTTATGGAAATGTTTTTGTTTTAAAACGTTTTTGGCTGTAACTCTTACAAAAAGCTCTGGCGTAAACTGCGGTAGTTTATCGTACTGATACGGAGTCTTGCTTGAGGTTAACGTATCGCCAATTTGATAGAAGCCAGGATCATATAGACCAATTATATCGCCACTTACCGCTTCATTTACGGTGCTTCGATCATCTGCCATAAATTGGGTAGATTGTGCTAATTTAATTTGCTTTCCGGTTCTTGATAATTGAACAGACATCCCTCGTTCGAATTTTCCTGAACATATTCGCAAAAAGGCGATTCTATCTCGATGTGCTGGGTTCATATTCGCTTGAATTTTAAAGATAAAACCAGAAAATTCTTCCGAAAGCGGATCAATTTTTCCAGAAGTAGAGTTTCTTGCTTGTGGTGTAGGCGCAAAATTTAAATACGTTTCTAAAAATGTTTGCACACCAAAATTACCTAACGCACTTCCAAAGAAAACGGGAGTTAAGTCGCCACTGTTGATTTTCTCTTCAGAGAACTCATTGCCGGCTTCATTTAAAAGCATAATTTCTTCTAATGTTTGATCATATAAAGAATCTTTTTTAATCGGATGTTCGCCGTCTATTTCTCCATCTTCATTTAAAGAAATATACTTATCGCCATCTTCTACACGGAATTGTTCAATTCGATTATAATAACGATCATAAATACCTAAAAATTCTTTCCCCATTCCGATTGGCCAGTTCATTGGATAAGACTCTATGCCCATTACTTCTTCCAATTCTGCCAACAATTCTAATGGCGGTTTCCCCTGACGATCTAGTTTATTAATAAAAGTAAAAATAGGAATTCCTCTCATGCGGCACACTTTAAATAACTTTAATGTTTGTGCTTCAATTCCTTTTGCAGAATCGATAATCATTACAGCACTGTCGACAGCGGTTAATGTCCGATACGTATCTTCACTAAAATCCTGATGTCCAGGTGTATCCAATATATTTACTTTTGCATTTTTATAATCAAATTGCATTACACTTGATGTAACAGAAATACCCCTTTGTTTTTCTATTTCCATCCAATCACTTGTTGCGTATTTACCTGTTTTTTTCCCTTTTACTGTTCCTGCATCACGAATGGCGCCACCAAATAATAATAATTTTTCTGTTAACGTGGTTTTTCCTGCATCCGGATGGGAAATAATCGCAAAGGTGCGACGAGATAAAACACTCTCATTAAAATTATTAGCCATACTACTTTCCTCTCTTTTGCACTTTCATTTTAAGAGGATGTTCAAAAAGTCACCAAATAATAAGCGGCGAATCTCTTCGTTGGCTTGCTTCTAATTTGTTACCTTTTTGAACACACACTTTTAGTCCATTCCCTTATATTAGCTTGATACGAAAAAGTTTGCAACGCTTTAAATAAAACCATTTACTCAAAAATCTTTTTTTCCATTCAAATACATGTTATTTATGAATACTAAACCTAGTTTCTTCTATAATAATAGACTCTTATTGATTTTTAAGGCTGTTTTCTCGAAGTTTGTTGTTTTTTACGTAAAAAAATGGGAAAAGAAGTACCCAGCAGACTGAATACACGTAGACTCCTGTGGGAATGCGAGAAAGACGAGACCCCACAGGAGCGTATGCGACGAGGAGGCTCGATGCTCGCCCATGGAAAGCGAAGTGTATTCAGGCTGCGTGTTTAAAAGCAACTATCTATACGAAAACAGCCATTTTTAAATATTATCCAATTGCTTTATTTATTTCTTCTAGTACATTTCCTATTTGCTTATGAATGACGATATCCGCCATCGCATCAAAATCCGTCTTTTCTCCATTAATAATAATTAATTTTGCACCTGTTTGTTTCGCAATCAAAGGAAATTGATTAGCTGGAGATACGGTTAATGAAGAACCTAACACAACAAAAACATCCGATTGAATAGCCGCTTCCTCTGCATTTAAAAACGGTTTTTCAGGAAGCATTTCGCCAAATAACACAATCGAAGGCCGTAATATTCCGCCACATTTGCATTTATACTCTTGATTTAAGTATTTTTTGCTAGAGAATTCTTCCCCGCATGTTTCGCAATGCAGCTTTTGTAATGTACCATGCAATTCATCCACCTTTTTATTGCCTGCTTCTTGATGAAAACCATCTACATTTTGGGTAATAATTCGTTTTAATAAACCTTTTTTCTCCCACTCAGCTAAAATATTATGCCCTTTATGAGGTTTATACTCCTGAATTCCTAATACTCTTTCTCGATAAAAAGCAATAAAGTCCTGTACATGGTTATTTAATGCATCTGTACTAGAAAGATACGCTTTCCGTTCTTTAGTCCATAATCCACTTTTAGTTGATCGAAAATCCGGCAATCCACTTTCCGTTGACATTCCTGCCCCTGTAAACACAACTAAATGGTTTGCCTGTTTTATCAAGTCAATTATCATGACGAATCACTCCACCCTTCCTATAAAAGAATGTTCAAAAAATCACCCAAGGATAAACAACTTGCATCTTAATGGTTCGCTTTTTGAACAGACACTAATACTTACTTTTATTTTAACAGTAGACAACGTTTTGAGAAATAGCGATTGACTGACTTTTTACAATTATAACCAAAAAGAATTGATTTGTTATATTCTGCGCAAAAAGATACAATAAACTTGAATTCAATATCGGTTTATTTCAAAATAAGGAGGAGAAAATATGGCTAATTCATTAATAAGTATTCAAATTATCCCAAAAACAAAAAATGGGGAAAATGTTATTCCATATGTCGATGAAGCGATTAAAGTGATTCAAGATTCTGGTATTAAATACGAAGTACATCCATTAGAAACAACGATTGAAGGGGAATTAGATGAGTTATTTTCCATTATCAGTAAAATGAATAAAAGAATGATTGAAATCGGCAGCAGCTCTTGTTTAACACAAATTAAAGTACTTTATCAGCCATCAGGCATAACAATGGAAGACTTAACAGAGAAGTATCGATAACTATCGACGATGAAAAAAATAATCGATGCTCATATCCATCTTGACCAGTATGAACAAAACGAAATTGGAAAGATGGAGCAAGATGAATCGCTTGAAGCAGTTATTACTGTTTCCATGAATAAAAATTCTTGTATAAAAAATAAGCTGTTAACGGAAAAATACCCTTTTGTTCATGCAGCTTACGGTTTTCATCCTGAACAGCTGCTGCCTAGTGAAAAAGAAACCACGGAATTGTTTCAATGGATAAATGAGCATCATCACCGTATGATCGCCATTGGAGAAGTCGGACTTCCCCACTATGCTCGAAAAGAAAACCCAGCACTTTATCCATTAGATCCATACATTGAATTAGTAGAACAATTTATTCTAATGGCAAAAAAATATACGAAACCGATTGTATTGCATAGCATCTATGAAGAAGCGCCTATTGTGCTTCGGCTATTAGAAAAGCATAATTACATGAATGCTCAGTTTCATTGGTTTAAAGGCGATGCTGTCACGATTGAACAGTTAATCAATAACAAATGCTATGTCTCTATTACCCCAGATGTACTGTATGAAGACGAAATTCGAAAACTTGTAAAAAAATATCCACTTGATCAATTAATGGTAGAAACAGATGGTCCTTGGCCATTTGAAGGTCCATTTCACCTAAAAAAAACAACGTCAAGTATGATCCATCATACGATTAACGAAATTGCCCTGCTAAAAAAAGAACAGGTGGACATTGTCTATACACAACTTTTTACGAACACCAAAAGGTTTTTTTCCATCTAATTCATCTATTAATAAGCAAAATTTCTAAGAACAAAAGCGCAAGCGCCTTGAACAGCTCTGAAGAAAAATGTTCACATAACTCAAAAAATGCTTTTTACTTTTAGAGGCATGGGGTTATTTTTCACAAGAGCTAGGCGCTGGAGCTAGATGCGGACACAACCGACGAGTTATCCACAATCCCATTTCGTTTATAATTTCCTAAACGATAAAAAAACTTGATTCTGAAAAAACAGAATCAAGCTTTTTTATTTATTACCATTTAAAACAAGCTGCACCAACAATAATTAAAAGTATAAATAGTACAACGATTAATGCAAAACCTCCGCCGTAACCGCAGTGACCGTAGCCATAGCTAGGATAACTGCAACCATAACCGTATCCGTACATACGTTATTCCTCCCTTTTTTCTAATGGAATTTTTTAATTTTTAAAAGCCACCGTAACCCCAAGAAGCACCGATGATCACCAAAAGAATAAATAATACTACCAATAAAGCGAAACCGCCGCCGTATCCAACTTCACCCATGAATCATTACCTCCTTTTTTTAATTCTGTATATCCTATTCAAATACCCCAATATGTGCGATAGTCAAATGCACATTTTTTAGGTTTTATCACTAGATCTAATGTTTATTTGCCTAATTGATTTATTCACCACGTAAAAAAAGCGCAGGCGCCTTGCTCAGCCCCGGAGCTAGACATCCATCTAACTTCAAAATTTTATACTTTCTTATCTTTTAAAAAAAGACCCCTTACTAAGGAGTCTTTCGGAGTTAGACAAAGTTTTTTTTTGAGGCGTATTCAACAGCCTAAAAAGATGTACATAACTAATTATTTTCTTCAGTTTTTGGAATAAAGTTAAAAATTTCGTGAGATTCTAAACTGTCAACAAAACGGTTTAACCAATTATAATATTCAAGTGCATGCTGTAATTTTTCGATGTCACTTTTGGCAGCAGCTTTTATTTCCTCTGCAGTCTCTTCTTGCTGTACTAATTTTTTTAAATCAGTTAAAGATCTTTCCATTGCATATACATTCATGGACACTCCTGCCCGCCATTTGATGGTAAAAAAATCAATAAACGTTTGGTACCAATCATCTTCTGCTTTATATAAATCTTTTCGAACACCCTTTTTCCAAACTTTATCGACCATTTTTAAATCTAATAATGTTCGAACAGACGTACTCATACTTGTTTTGCTCATTCCCAATTCTTCTTTCATTTCATCTAGAGTCATTGGGTTTTCTTGAAAAAGCAACATACCGTATAGTCTTCCAATTGAATCCGTTACTCCATATAAATTAATATTTTGAGCTATTGCATCAATAACTCTTTCACGAGCAACATCTAACTGCTCTTTCCCCTCCATGATTTACTTCACATCCATCATATTATGATATTTATAATTTTGTATGATTCATTTTCTGTTAATAGATTATCATGAATGAAAAATTTGTAAAGAATGATTTTGCAAAGCAATCGAGAGCATATAAGAGGAATATTAAGCATACTTATCGTTCTGTACGTTCAGTTTTTTCTGTACGTACTTTACAAAAGAATATGGCGAAATACCGGCTTTGCCTCTTGACAGCCTATCACCTTATACTTAGTTGGTGGCAATTCGGGCTGGAACTAAAAGAGGTGAAAAAATGAAAGAAACCGTAAAAGTAAAGATTGAAGATGTTACAAAAATCTTCGGGAAAAACAGTAAAAAAGCAATAACCTTATTAAATAACGGTCATTCAAAAGGAGAAATATTACAGAAAACAGGTTCAACTGTTGGCGTAAACAAAGCTAGCTTTGAAGTAAATGCCGGCGAAATTTTTGTCATAATGGGCCTATCTGGAAGTGGAAAATCAACGCTAGTCAGAATGTTAAACCGCCTGATTGATCCTACAATAGGCAAAATTTATATTGATGGAAAAAATATTGTTGATATGTCCAAAGAAGAGCTGCGTAAAGTGAGAAGAGAAAAAATCAGCATGGTGTTTCAAAAATTCGCCCTTCTGCCACATCGAACGATATTAGAAAATACCGAATATGGATTAGAAATCCAAGGTGTGGATAAAGCCACAAGAAAACAACGTGCAGAAGAATCGCTTAAACTAGTTGGTTTAGAAGGATATGAGAGCCAATATCCTGATCAATTAAGCGGCGGAATGCAGCAAAGGGTTGGTCTTGCAAGAGCATTGGCAAATAATCCGGACATTCTTCTAATGGATGAAGCATTTAGTGCATTAGATCCGCTTATCCGCAAAGATATGCAGGATGAATTGTTAGACTTGCAAGCGAATATGGAAAAAACGATTATTTTTATTACCCATGATTTAGATGAGGCATTACGAATCGGAGACCGCATTGCCCTTATGAAAGATGGATCCATCGTTCAAGTAGGAACACCGGAAGAAATATTAATGAACCCTTCTAATGATTATGTAGAACGGTTTGTCGAAGACGTTGATCTATCGAAAGTATTAACTGCTAATCACGTTATGAAACGAGCAGAATCTGTTCAAATGGAGAAAGGACCGCGTGTTGCCCTGCAAATAATGAGAGATTTAGGAATTTCAAGCATTTATATCGTAAATAAACGAAAAGTACTGCTTGGAGCTATTACTGCAGATGATGCCAAACATGCAATCGAGCACCATCAATCAATTGAGGATATTTTGATTGAAGACATTACAACCGTGCCTGGTGATACTTTATTAACCGATTTATTTGATAAGGTTTCGTCCGCAGCTATTCCAGTATCAGTTGTAGATGCAGAAAAGCGTCTAAAAGGAATTGTTGTTAGAGGTGCAGTCATCGGCGCTCTCGCAGGAAACAATGAAAACATTAATAACCATACGGAACTTTTGGAACAGTCAAAAATGGAGGTGAGTAAATAATGGGGAATTTATTGCCTAAACTTCCGATTGCTGATTGGATTGATTCATTTGTAGATTGGTTAACGACTACTTTCGCTGTCGCTTTTGATGGTGTTTCAGAATCACTTGAATTCGTTGTTGAAGGATTAGTTACACTGTTAGCATTTATACCTTCTTATCTCTTTATGATTATATTAGCGCTCTTAGCATGGAGATTTGCCAATAAAAAAATTGCGTTGTTTACCTTAATCGGGTTATTTTTAGTCGATAATTTAGGATATTGGGAACCGATGTTAAATACATTAGCCCTTGTGCTATCCTCTGTTGTTATTTCGATTATTATCGGGGTGCCGATGGGAATCTGGGCGTCTCAGAAAAATACGGTGAAACAAATCGTTGTACCTGTACTTGATTTTATGCAGACAATGCCAGCATTTGTTTATTTAATACCTGCCATCTTTTTCTTTAACATAGGAGTCGTTCCTGGTGTAGTAGCATCTGTTATTTTTGCCATGCCCCCTACTATTCGATTAACGATTCTTGGTATTCAACAGGTTCCTAGTGATATTACGGAAGCTGCTGAAGCATTTGGAAGTACAACTGGTCAAAGATTATTAAAAGTTCAATTGCCGCTTGCGATGCCAACCATTATGGCTGGCATCAACCAAAGTATTATGCTTGCACTATCTATGGTAGTTATTGCAGCAATGGTCGGTGCACCAGGACTTGGCGCTGATGTTTATCGTGCCGTTACTCAAATCCAAATTGGTCGTGGGTTTGAAGCCGGTTTAGCTATTGTTGTAGTCGCTATTGTTCTTGATAGAATCACACAAAATATAGGAAATAAAAAAAGTGGGGGAGTTAATTAAAATGAAGAAGTTTATTAGTTTGTTTTTAGCACTAACATTAACACTTGCATTAGCAGCATGTGGATCAAAAAAAGATGAAAATGCAACAGTTGGAGATTCCGTCGATTACAAAATCGTAGGTATTGACCCAGGCGCTGGTTTAATGACAGCTGCCAATCAAGCAGTAAAAGATTATAATTTATCTGATTGGAAAGTAGTGGAAGGTTCAAGTGCTGCAATGACTGCTTCATTAAAAAAAGCGTATGATAAAAAAGAACCGATCATTGTAACTGGCTGGACGCCACATTGGATGTTCGCTGCCTATGATTTAAAATATTTAGAAGATCCTAAAGGAACATTTGGTGCTGATGAAAATATCCATACTGTTACGCGTAAAGGCTTAAAAGAAGATTTGCCAGAAGCATATAAAGTATTAGATAATTTCCACTGGGATACAGATGCTATGGGTAAAGTAATGATGGATATTACAAATGGAACCAACCCTGATAAAGCAGCTGACAAATGGGTAAAAGACAATGCTGATAAAGTAGCTGAATGGACAAAAGGCGTTAATAAAGTAAAAGGCGATAAAATTAAAATTGGTTATGTAGCTTGGGACAGTGAAATTGCCAGCACAAATGTGGTTGCAAAAGTTCTTACAGATTTAGGTTATAATGTTACATTAAGTCAGGTAGAAGCAGGTCCACTTTGGACTGGTGTGGCTGATGGAAGCTTAGATGCACATGTAGCAGCATGGCTGCCAACAACACATGCAGAATATGCTAAAAAATATGAAGGTAAATTTGAAGACTTAGGCACAAACTTAGAAGGTACTAAACTAGGATTAGTTGTCCCTAAATACATGGATATTAATTCTATTGAAGATTTAAAAAAATAACGATTTAAAAAAGATCTCCAAAAAGTGTACACTTTTTGGAGATCTTTTATTTTCCCCGACCTAACGGACGCTTTCGCTTTTCTTTGTCTAGCTACGAAGTACAGGATGTACAAGTGCCGATGTTGCCACAGGACGTGGCGTTCTTAATCGGCCAGCGTCCAGCGACTATTGTACTTCGCTCTCCTCCTTACGATAAGTCAACATCGAATCGCTTCGCTCTTCGTGTTTCCTTTATCTCATACGGAACACTCCAGTCCATTCGTCGCTTAACGGACGCTTTCGCTTTTCTTAATTTCATTTGTTAATTCATCGATGCTGTGGCGGATATTCCCTTTACCTGAAAAATTTTCAAGCAATTCTTTTACATCAATTCCTGCAGAAGCTTTTAACGATTCCTGCATCGTGGACATTAAGCTTGTAGCATAACCAGATACTTTGTTGGCTCCACCATTACTGCTGTCACTGCCTGTATCGACAACGGTAATTTTATCAATATTCGAAAATGGACTTGCCACTTGTTTTGCATATTCTGGAAGCATTTCTAATACCATATCTAAAATAGCTGCTTGTCCATACTGTTCATATGCTTCAGCAATTTTCCGTTTTGCTTCTGCTTCTGCTAAACCTTTTAAGCGGATAATTTCTGCTTCTGTTTCCCCTTTTGCTTTTTCCGCTTCCGCTTTTGCCACCCCGTCGACGCGAACCTTTTCTGCTTCCGCTTTTGCTTGTGATTCAATACGATATTGATTCGCGTCAGCTTCGGCAATTTCTCTTCTTTTATTTGCTTCAGCTGTCTGTTCCATTGCATAACGATCCGCATCTGCTTTCTTTTTCACTTCAGAATCATACTGCTTTTCTCTTCTTAAAATCTCTTTTTCTTCTAATTCTATTTGTTTTTGTCTTTCAATAATTTTAATTTGCATTTCCTGTTCTGTTACTTCTTGTTTCGAACGTGCCGTTTCTAAATCGTATGCTTGGTCAGCACGGGCTTTGGCAATATCTTGTTCTCTTCTATAGTCAGCAATTTTCATTTGATTTTCTTTTTCTGCTTCGGCAATTTCCGTTGCTCTTTCCAATTCTGCTTTTTTCGCATCTTTATCCGCTTCTGCTTTTTTAATACGTGTTTCTTTATCCGCTTCCGCCGTTGCAATATCAGCATCTCTTTTTACTTGTGCAATTCTAGGCTTACCAAGTGAATCTAAATAGCCATTTTTATCACGTACATCTTTGATCGTGAAAGAAACAATCATCAATCCCATTTTCGCTAAATCTTGTGATGCAACCCTTTGCACTTCCTGAGAGAATTTATCCCTATTTTTATAAATTTCTTCCACTGTCATACTTCCAAGGATAGATCGTAAATGACCTTCTAATACTTCCCTCGCTTCATTTTCACGATCTTGTTTGGTTTTACCTAAAAATTGTTCTGCAGCTGTTGCAATTTCTCCAATAGAACCGCCAACTTTAATAATAGCCGTACCATCTGCCATTACGGGACACCTTGTTCTGTGTAAACTTCAGGTGTCGAGACATCTAATTTACTAGATAATAAGCTTAATGGTTCTGATTGCTGAAATACAGGAAGAATAAACGAACCTCCACCTCTAATAATTTTAATGCGATTGCCACCTTCATCAACATGGACATTTTTTGAACCTAAATAGCTTCCAGTTACAATCAATGCCTCATCAGGTCCGGCTGTTTTATATTTCGCAATAAAAATACTAATTAAGGCAACTAATAATATAACAACAACTCCAACAATAATCCAAATATCAAGCATATTCTGTTTCCTCCCTCATTTTATAAGTCCTCTTGTGGAATAACATAAGCAATATTGTTTTTTACTTCGATTACGACAATTTTAGTAGAAGCATTTATTTCTTCATTATAAAAACTAGCAGCGGTTTTTACGATATGGCCACTATAGCTCTCAATCATTATTTCCCCATACCCATCTATAGGGATTGGGGTAAGTACTTTTCCTTCTCTTCCTTTTAAGGAATCATCCGTATATACTAAAGACTCTTCCGCATTTGACAAAGGAATAAATACAAAAATATGTAAACATGCTGCTACAATAAATGCCGCCGCTGCTGAAATAACAAGGATCAACAAAGTATTCATACTAGCATACTTTTCCAGTAAGTATCCGCTTGCAGATAAAATCGTTAAAAATGCCAAAATTAACGTTGGATTAAAAAAGCCAAGATCCGCACTAAAAACATCCGCAATTAATAACGTTAATAAGATGCATATTCCCGAAACTATCAGGACAATTAAATAAATGGATGTGACAGAAAATCCAAACAACTCCATAAACATCATCCTCTTTCTGTTCAATTTAATTTTGGAAAGTTACCGATCCCCTTTCTTGTAAATCTTTTCGTTCAACCCCCCTCATTTCAAATTGTTACCATATATACGAAGTAAAGGAAAAAAAGTTTCATTTTTTTAACATTTAATACTTTTCAAAAAATAAAATAGAAGTAATTTTCGGTTTTTTATTCATCTTTTAATTAGCACTTTCATATTTTACTATTACTGAAATTTATTCCTAATAATCATGTCAACTATGTTTTTTGGAGGAGACTATGAACAGTTCAGATAAATATAACGATAAAAATACTCCTTTTTTTAAAAAAATGTATTTTTTAGTAAGTTTAATAATATTGGCTCTTTTTATCACTGTATATGCAATAATTGAACACTTTTTCACCGACCCATTCACTGCAAAAAAAGATTTAGGAGAAAAAGTGATTGTTACACTTCCCAACGGAAAAAAAGTGTATACGTATGAAAATTTAATCGTAGAAGAAAACGGAAAATTACTATATAAAGGAGAAAGAAATACAATTGATTTAACGGGTGGAGTAGTTGTGCAGGAAGACTGGAAATAAGAAAAGCGCAAGCCCCCTTGCTCATCAACGGAAAAAGCTGAGGTCCACAGGATGTGGATTACACAATCGTTGCCACAGGACGTGGCGGTTTTAGATTGTGTACCTTTCAGAGATAAAGGAAACACGAAGAGCGTAGCGATTCGATGTTGACTTATCGTAGACGAGGTGAGGGAAGCGTTGAAGTCGATAGGGCGCTGGAGCTAGACACTCGTCTAAGTTGAAAATTTTATACTTTCTTATCTTTGAACAAAAGCGCAAGCGCCTTGAACAGCTCTGAAGAAAAATGTTCTCTTGGCTCAAAAGGTGTTTTTTACTTTTAGAGCCAAGATTCTAGGTTATGCACGAGCTAACAACGGCCGTCCATTATTCCATATTACTTTTACTGGTAATTCGAAAAATTGCGATAAATTTTCACTAGTCATCATGTCCTCCGTTTTACCTTTAGCAAATACGGTTCCTTTTTTCAGCAATAAGGAATGTGAAAAAATTGGCAATATTTCTTCTACATGGTGCGTAACATAAATAATAGATGGTGCATTTTCTCTTTTCGACATATTCTCAATCGTTTCTAATAATTGTTCTCTTGCAATAAAATCAAGACCTGTAGCAGGCTCATCCAATATAATAAGTTCTGGATCAAGCATCAGCGCTCTTCCGATTAATACTCTTTGCTTTTCTCCTTGTGATAAACTGCTGTATTCACGGTCCGCATAATGAAAGCAGCCTAACTGTTTGAGTAAATCGATTGCTTTGTGTCGAATTTCATCTGTTGGTGTTTCATAAAGTCCAATTGATGCATAGGCTCCACTTAAAATAATTTCATAGGCACTATCTGAAACATATAAATTTTGCTGCAATCTATTAGATACTAATCCTATTTTTCTTCGCAAAGAGCCGCCTAATTCCGCCTTGCCAAACACCTTTCCTAATACTTCTACATTTCCTACTGTTGGATGGTAATAAGCACAAAGCATATTTAACAAAGCTGTTTTACCAGCACCATTTAAACCATATAAAACCCAATGCTCTCCTTTTTTAATTTCCCAATTAACGTTTTGCAAAATCCAGTGACCGCTTCTTTTTAACCCTACCCCTTCAGCTCGTACGATCATCTCTATCCCTCCATTTCTTTCCTTAGTTATTTTGTATAAAAATATCAGTTTATAAAGTTACATCCAGATTAATCAAAAGCGTTACTAACAGACTAAGGCCCTCTTTTTTAAGAGGGCCTCAGTTATTATTAACTTAACCAATTAAACCTTGAGTTTTTAGTGCACTTTCTAATCCTGCAACTGCTTCTGCTGCATCATCACCAGTAGCAGAAATAGTAATTTCTCCACCTTTAGGTACTCCTAATGACATAACACCCATAATCGATTTTAAGTTAACGGATTTTCCGTTGTATGCAATTTGTACCTCTGAAGTATACTTACTAGCAGTGCTAACCAATAAAGTAGCTGGTCTAGCATGAATTCCAGTTTCATCAATAATAGTAAAAGTTTTTTCGCTCATTACAAAGTCCCTCCGTGAAAAAAAATGTCTTACTTTTCTATTTTAGCTGATTTTCCTATGTATTACTAACTTTTTTCTTCTCTTATGCTATTTTCATTATTCCTCTTTCTAAAAAATCAATCTGATTGTTTTCATTTATTTAACTAGTTCTCTTTTTTTGGCACTTTGCACAAATTCAGCAAATAATTGATTCATTTGTTCATTCGTTGCTGCCATCGATTCGGGATGCCACTGAATACCTAATAAGAAATTGGAATAGTTAGTATGTTCGACTGCTTCAATAATGCCATCCGCACTTTGTGCAACAACCTGTAAATCATGTCCAACTTGGTCAATTGCCTGATGATGCAAACTATTAACCCTAACAGTCGTATCCCCCAAAATTGCAGCAAGTCTGCTGTTTTCATCTACTTTAATCCAATGTGTATCCCAGCTTCGATCCACTGTTTGACTATGTTTGATACTATCTTTTACAACACTTGGAATATCTTGAATAAGCGTGCCTCCAAGAGCAACATTTAATATTTGAACGCCACGACAAATAGCTAAAATGGGAAGGTTTCGCCTCATCGCAGCTTTTATTATATTCCATTCTACTTTATCTCGTAGAGGTGTGGTTGCTCCTAACATTTGGTGAGGGTCTTGTTTATACATAGATGGGTCTACATCTTCTCCGCCGCTTAATAAAATAGCATCACATTGTTCCACCATCTCTTCTGCTAATTCCTCCTGAACAAATGGCAAAATAATCGGCAGCCCTCCGTTTTTAGCAATTGTTTTTTGATAATCATGGTGCGTATAAGTACCTTCCATACACTTATTATGAAACACATATGCGCCAGTTATTCCAATTACAGGTTTTTTCCCCATTGTGACCGTCCCCTTCTATTGTAAGATTCATCTTAATATTTTTAATATTAAGACTAAAACACATAGGAATAAATGTCAATCTTTTGAATATTAATTAGAAAAGCGGAGGCGCCTTGCTCAGCCCCGAAGAAAAATGTTCTCTGGCTCAAAAAGTGCTCTTTACTTTTAGAGACAAGAGGTTATCTTTCACAGGGGCTAGACGCCGGAGCTAGACACTAGTCTAAGTTCAAAAAGTTATGCTTTCTTATCTTAAGAACAAAAGCGAAAGCGCCTTGAACAGCTCTGAAGAAAAATGTTCACATGACTTAAAAAGTACTTTTTACTTTTGGCTGTTTTCTCAAAGCTTGTTGTTTCCCACATGGAAAATTAGAGAAGTAGTACTCAGCAGACTGAATACACGTATACTCCTGTGGGAATGCGAGAAAGTCGAGACCCCACAGGAGCGTATGCGACGAGGAGGCTTGACGCTCGCCCACGGAAAGCGAAGTGTATTCAGTCTGCGAATTTAAAAGCAACAATCTATACGAAAACAGCTAAACTGCCTTACTTTTAGAGACATAGGGTTATTTTTCACAAGAGCTAGGTGCTGGCCGATTAAAGGCGCCACGTCCTGTAGCAACATCGGCACTAGTACGTCCTGTACGTCGAAGCTAGATGCGGACCCAACCACTAAATTATCCAGAACTCCGTTTCGTTTATAATTTCCTATAACAAAAGTATGATGAATGCTGTATCGTTAATAACGAAGTATTTTAATCGGCCTGAAAAAAATTTCTATTATTATCATTAAATTATTTTCTGAATCTCACTACCAAATAACCTTCCAATTATGATTACATGTTGCCGTTACTATTTTTCTCTCCCTTATATAATTCGCAATAAGCTCGGACATATCCATTTGAACTTCACGAACAACCGATTTGTTCTGGAACATCATATAATTTCCTCCGCCACCTGCACGATAATTATTCATAACTACTTCGTACGTTTTATTTTCTTCCAACGGTTTTCCTTCATAAGAAAGCTTGACTACCCTGCTGCCTACTGGTTTTGAAATATCTAATATATATTCAATTCCTTCCCACATATCGTAATTGTAGTGCTGTGGTTTCGGATAAACAAAAGAAGGATTCACGTCAGGTTCTCCCTTTTCGTTAACTGTAAAGTATTTTGCACTATGCTCTAAGGCTGATTTTATATCTTTTCCTTGTAACGCGAGGACCTTTAATGTATTCGGATATATATAATTGGAAACGATATCTCGCATCGTTACATTCGGTCTAAAACCTGGTGACTTATTGTTAAACAAAGCAGTATTAGCTATCTTTACATTCGCCGCTTCCATTTGCACTTTATTGATAAATTCAATCAAGCTGCTGTCTCCTAAACGTATAGCTAATGGATCTTCTACCATCATATCCCCATCAATAAACCCGATTGGTGTGTCTAACCAATGTTGTGTACTTTTTTCGTATTCCTTTGCAAATGCGATTATTTCTTCATCAGAATCAACCGCTTCAACCGATAATAATTCAGAAGATTTATCGATAATTTCTCCCTTTTCATTTAAGGTAATTGTAATCTTTCCAACCGTTTGGCCATTGTTGCTGGCTTGCATAATTTCTGTACCGTATAAAGAACCTGTTAAAGAGCGATGTTGATGACCTGTTAATAATACATCTAGGCCTTCTATTTCTTTACACATACTGTAACCCTGATTTTCCCCCGTTAAAACTTCTGTTGGTTCACCCGTTGCTATATCTCGTTCAAAACCGCCGTGATACGACATGATGATGACATCTGGCTGTTCTGTTTCTTTAATTTTTGTTATCCATTCCTTCGCACTGGCTAATGCATCTTTAAATGCTAATCCATTAATATGACTTGGGTCTTCCCAATTAGGAATATAATGAGTGGTTATTCCTAAAATAGCAATTTTAAATGCTCCGACATTTTTTATTATGTATGGTTTGCCAAGAAAGGGTTCCTTAGTATTGCTATCTACAATATTCGCACAAAGCCATGGAAAATCAGATTCATAAATAGCCTTTTTAAGAACTTTTAAGCCATAATTAAATTCATGGTTGCCAACAACAGCTGCATCGTATTGCACCATGTTTAAACATTCAATCATCGGGTTCTTTTTTTCAAATAAAAAATGTACATAATGATAGGTTAAGGGTGTTCCTTGAATTAAGTCTCCATTATCTATTACAATCGTATGTTTATTTTTTTTCCGCTCCTGTTCGATTAATGTTGCTACTTTTGCTAAACCTACATTTGCTTGCTCATTATTCCCATAATTTAATGGATATATATTTCCGTGTACATCACTTGTTACTAAAATAGTTACGGTTGTATTTGTCAAGATTTCATCTCCTTACAAAATGGTGATTTTCACTTTTCAACCTTTTTTTATTATAGTAGAAGAATTTATTTCTCTCACCAATTCTTCCAACCCTTAAATATAGTAAATAAACACTAATAAATATTTTACAATATATGTTTACTCCATACAATTATCTATTGATATTTCAATGTTTTAATAAATTTTTCGATATTAAAGTAATTTAAAAATGATATAAATTTTAAATTTACAAAAATAAAATAGTTTTTTTACCCGAATTTTTACCACTTTCCACCAATTACATGGTATATTTTACATGTAATAAAATATACATAAAATGGGGGTAGAAAAATGTTCAAAAAACTAGCAGCATTCGGTATTTCTTTATCATTAGCAGCTGGGTTACTAAGCGCTTGTGGCTCATCAAGTAATGTGAATGGCTCAAAAGCAGACGTATATGTTCCAAAAGAATTAACGGTTCAATTTGTCCCTTCTTCCAATGCTAGTACTTTAGAAGCAAAAGCTAAACCGTTAGAAGGCTTATTATCTAAAGAATTAGGAATTCCCGTAAAAGTTAGTGTTTCTACAAACTACAACACTATTATTGAAGCGATGGCTTCTAAAAAAGTGGATGTTGGTTTCTTGCCTCCAACTGCATATGTTCTAGCAAAAGAGAAAAAAGCAGCAGAGGTCATTCTGCAATCACAACGTAAAGGAATTAACGATGATGGATCACAAAATGATCAATTAGTAGATTTCTACAATAGTATTTTCGTTGTGAAAAAAGATTCTAATATAAACAGCGTTGCAGACCTTAAAGGGAAAAAGATTGCTTTCCAAGATGTAACATCTTCTGCTGGGTATGTTTGGCCAGCTGCTACTTTAATGGAAAATAATATTGATCCACAAAAAGATGTAGAAGGAGTCAATGTTAAAGGGCATGACCAAGCGGTTATTTCCTTATTAAACGGCGATGTAGATGCAGCAGTTGTATTCCAGGATGCACGAAATATAGTAAAAGCCGACTATCCTAAAGTATTTGAAGACACAAAAGTAATTGCTAAAACAGAAGCAATTCCGAATGATACTATTTCCGTTCGCTCCGATATGGACAAAGACTGGCAAAAGAAACTTCAAGATGCCTTTATTAAAATCGGTCAAAGTGATGATGGACACAAAATTATCAGTGAAATCTATACACATGAAGGATATGTTGTATCAGACGACAGCAAATTTGATATAGTTCGTGAATATTCTAAAAAGGTAAAGACTGAGTAGTTTGTTATTTTATTAGAGAGTAGATATAAACTTTGATGTCCTTTTTATATATGGTCATTACATATTAATAATGATTTTACTTCTAGATAAATCATTATTAACAATGTCTCTATCTCTCCTTATTTATCTGCTTAACCATTTTGTTTAGTTGAATGGTTGAGCTTTTTTTCTATTTAATCGTTTCCATACTTAAATGTTTTAAATAATACAATAGAAAGGTGGTTAACAATTGATTCAGTTTAAAAATGTAACGAAAATTTATCCAAATGGCACAAAAGGTTTAAATAACATTAACATAACTATTAATAAAGGAGAATTTATTGTTATTGTCGGGCTTTCTGGGGCAGGCAAATCAACTTTTCTTCGTTCCATAAACCGCCTTCATGAAATATCAGAAGGAGAAATACTCATTGATGGACAGTCAATTACTGCTGCCAAGGGCGCTGGTTTAAGAAAGATCCGCCGTGATATCGGCATGATTTTCCAAAGTTTTAATCTAGTAAAACGATCTTCTGTATTAAGAAATGTATTGTCTGGACGTGTCGGCTACCATAATACATTACGGACTATATTAGGTTTGTTTCCAAAAGAAGATGTTGAATTATCTCTTAGTGCATTAAAACGTGTAAATATATTAGAAAAAGCATATTCACGTGCTGATGAATTATCTGGTGGTCAACAACAGCGTGTTTCTATTGCAAGGGCTTTAGCACAAGAAGCACAGATTATTTTAGCAGATGAACCTGTTGCATCCCTTGACCCGCTTACAACAAAACAAGTAATGGATGACTTAAAACGCATCAATGAAGAAGATGGTATTACTACCGTTGTAAACCTGCACTTTATCGATTTAGCTCGAGAGTATGCCACAAGAATTATTGGTCTCCGTGCTGGAGAAGTTGTGTTTGACGGACCTGTAGAAGCAGCTACAGATGATGTGTTTGCTGAGATCTACGGAAGACCTATCCAAAAAGATGAACTATTAGGTGAGCCAGTATGAGTACAAACGATAAGAAAAAATCAACAACATTTTCTGTACCTACACCTCCAGCAAAAACAAAGAATATTTGGACAGTGCTTTTAATAGTACTTTTATTGTGGTGGAGCGCCTATAAAACAGACTCTTCCCTTAGCGATTTAACAGTAGGCTTTCCGAATATGTTTGATTTGCTTATACAAATGTGGCCACCAAACTGGGAGTATTTCGAAAAAATATTAGAACCTATGATAGAGACGATAAGAATGGCAATTATCGGCACTACTTTTGGGGCAATTATCGCTGTTCCTCTCGCCTTTTTTTGTGCAAATAACATCTTTCGTGTGTCTTTCATTTATTTTCCATTTCGTTTTATTCTTAACTTAATTCGGACTATACCAGATTTATTATTAGCCTCTATTTTTGTTGCTATTTTTGGATTGGGAGCTTTACCCGGCATACTTGCCTTATCTGTATTTTCTATCGGCCTTATTGCAAAGTTATTATATGAAGCAATAGAAGCCATTGATCCAAGTCCTTTAGAAGCAATGACAGCTGTTGGGGCAAATAAAGTACAATGGGTATTTTTTGGTGTGATTCCTCAAATTACTGCTCATTTCTCTAGTTATGTATTATATACATTTGAAGTAAATGTCCGTGCAGCTGCCATTCTTGGATTGGTTGGTGCAGGAGGGATTGGTGAATATTATGATAAGACGCTTGGTTTTCTTGAATATGATAAAACAGCATCAATTATTATATTGACACTAATCATCGTGCTGGAAATAGATTACTTAAGTACGAAATTACGGGAGAAATTATTATGAGCCAATCAACAACTAATTTAACTAAACCGAAAAAGAAATATATATTAAGAACTGTCATTTTCGTGTTGTTGGCACTAATCTATATTTGGGCGTTTTCAGGTTTCACTTTAGATGGTATAAAAGACTCCGCTAGTCAAATATCAAAAGCTATTTTTTCTGGGATTTTTCATCCTGATTGGGATTATGTTTATTTGCCGGATGGAGAAGATTTACTTCGCGGCTTATTAGATACGCTGGCAATCGCAATACTGGGTACATTTACTTCTGCTATACTATGTGTCCCATATGCGTTTTGGGCAGCAAATAATATGAGTAAAGGAAAAACTATTTCAGGAACAGGCAAATTTATTTTGAGCTTTATTCGTACATTTCCTGAAATTGTAATGGCTATTCTTTTTATTAAAGCCGTCGGTCCAGGTTCATTTGCTGGTGTCCTTGCACTTGGTCTTCACTCAATCGGCATGCTTGGAAAACTATTTTCGGAAGAAATTGAAAACCTTGATACGGGACCGACGGAAGCATTAATTGCTACTGGTGCAAATCGCTTTCAAATTTTATGGTTTGCCGTCTTGCCGCAAGTAATGCCAGGATTTTTATCTTATACGCTGTACCGCTTTGAAATTAATATTCGTTCTGCAGCTATACTTGGAGTAATCGGCGCAGGGGGAATAGGTACTCCACTAATCTTCGCATTAGCTTCTAGAGACTGGGATAGAGTTGGGATTATTTTATTAGGCATTATCGTGATGGTAACCATTATTGATGCCCTTTCAGGAATTTTAAGACGGAAAATCGTATAGTGTTGCTTTGATTTAATGAAGAAAGGCTTAAGAATTTTTGTCAAAGATAAAGCTTGACATTCATCTAACTTCAAAAATTTTAAGTTTCTTCACATACAAAAAAGGGGACTTTTCCTTACGTCGTTAAAATCTCGACTTGGACCAGTCCCTTTTATTCGCTTCCCTAAACTCTAATTGATACAATAATAAATAAACAATTAACACGAGGTGAAAACAATGACAAACCGCAAGCTACTCGTTACACATGATTTGCAGCCTGCTCTTCTAGATCAAATTAAGTCTGTTATACCAAATTGGGATATTTATGCTTCTGCAGAGGCAAATAGATGGGAATCACATCTATCGGATGCAGAAATTATTCTTGGATGGCGTGGAAATTGGGATAACAAGCTAGTATTTAATAATAAAGAATTAAAGTGGATTCAAACATGGAGTGCCGGTGTTAACTCTCTTCCCTTACATGAATTGGCCGAAAAAAATGTATTGGTTACAAGTGCAAATGGAGTGCATAGTTTTCCCATTTCAGAAACCGTATTTGCTCTTATGTTAGCACTTACAAGAAAAATTGATACATATGTTAAAAATCAGCAAAATAAAGTATGGGATGACAGTAAAATCGAACTCGAAATCCATAAAAAAACGGTTGGAATTATTGGGGTCGGTGCGATTGGCAAGGAAACAGCAAAAATAGCAAAAGCATTTGGCATGAAGGTATTAGGTGTTCGCCATTCCGGGAAACAAGCTGAGTTTGTTGATGAAATGTATAAACAATCAGACTTAAACAAAATCCTTCCTCACTGTGATTATATCGTAGTTACATTGCCCCTTACCGACGAAACACATTATTTATTTCAAAAAGAACAGTTTAGCAAAATGAAAGATACTGCATTTTTTATTAATATTGGTCGTGGAGAAATTGTAAAAGAAGAAGATTTAGTTTCAGCATTAAAAGATGGAGAAATAGCAGGTGCTGGATTAGATGTATTTGAAACAGAACCACTACAAAAAGAAAGCCCACTCTGGGAAATGGAAAATGTCATTATAACTCCCCACACTTCCGGTTCAACAGCACAATACGATAAACGAGTAATAGAAGATATTTTTCTTCCTAATTTAAAAACCTATTTAAAAGACGGTTCTCTTCCATATAATCTAGTGAATTATCAAAAAGGCTATTAATAAACGATCACATCGTAAATAAACAGGATGAGGAAGTTTAAAAAAACTCCTCACCCCTCTAATTTACGATGCTGTCTCTGTTTTGCTGCTCTTCTAAAATAAAAAAATAACTTCTGAAATAAGAACCCTGCAACCAAAATCATGACCATTAACAACGTAATCGTTGCACCAGGGGGTGTTCCTAACTGATAAGATGAAAATAACCCAGTAAAAATACTAAAAACAGCGACACTTATTGCCGTAATAAAGACCCATTTAAAGCCTTTAACAAGCTTGATGGCAAACGCTGCTGGTAATACTAATAAAGCAGAAACTAGTAACACTCCAATAGTTGGAATAATTACAGATATTGCAATACCAGTTAACACACTAAAAGCAACAGATAATAGATTTGTATTAACACCACTAGTTGCAGCAGTATCTTCGTCAAATGTCATTAAGTACATTTGCCTTCTTAAAATGAGGAAAAAAAGCAGAATAATAACGGACACAGTCGCCAATACAGCAACTTGCTGGTCTGTAATAGTAATAATGCTGCCAAATAAATATTGATCGATACTCGCAGTTACCCCGCCCTTTGAAATACTCATAAGAAACAATGCTAATGACAATCCAGCAGCCATCAAAATAGCAATCGATACTTCTGAATAAGTATGATAGGCTCTTCTCATCACTTCGATCCCTAACGCCCCTACAATAACAATTAACATGCTAGAAAAAGTAAGATTTTGGTGGAAAAAGAAACCGATTGCTACTCCAGCTAATGATATATGAGACAGCGTATCTGCCATTAAAGCTTGTCTTCTTAACACTAAAAATACCCCTATAATAGGTGCAATAATAGCTATCATTCCGCCTGCCCAAAACGCTCTTTGCATGAATTCAAGGTCAAACATTTCCATCCACCTTTTTCTCCTTTCTCTATATGAATTATTTTATCTAAATAATCCTCTACTTCATCCTGGTCATGTGTCACCATCACTACGGTACGATTATGCTCCGTTACTTGATGCTTCATAAATTTATAAAAGCCTTTTCTGCTTTCAGTATCCATGCCTGTAGTCGGTTCATCTAGAACTAATAAATCTGGTTCAGAAGACAATATTCGTGCAATAATAATCTTTTGTTTTTGTCCTCCAGATAAATCCCCTACTTTTTTATGACGATACTGCCACATATCAACCATATCTAACGCTCTTTTTACCGCTTCATGATCCTTTTCTTTTAAGCTTTGAAACCATTTCTTTTTTTGATATCTTCCTGAACGAACAAGTTCTAATACGGTGCTTGGAAAACCGACATTAAAAGAAGAAATTTGTTGTGGAACATATCCAATTGTCAGCTTTTTCCCACTGCTGTTTATTTTACTAATATGTATTTGACCAGACCACGGTTTTAATAAACCTAATAAAAGCTTTAATAAAGTAGACTTTGATGCACCATTAGGTCCGGTGACTCCAACAAACTCGCCGCTTTCTAATTCAAATGAAACACCGTCTAATGCTGGTATATGATCATACCCAAACTTAATATTTTTTATTGTTGCAAGTTTCATTTTTAACGCTCCCTTCTTTTCATTTGGCTATTTTCCTATAGAATGTTGCTTTTAAACTCGCAGCCTGAATACACTTCGCTTTCCGTGGGCGAGCGTCGAGCCTCCTCGTCGCATACGCTCCTGTGGGGTCTCGTCTTTCTCGCATTCCCACAGGAGTCTACGTATATTCAGTCTGCTGAGTACTACTTCTCCCATTTTTTTACATAAAAAAAACAACTAACTTTGAGAAAACTGCCTTTCATTTTTACCATGAAATTTTTATATAAACAGCCTAATACATATAGAAAAAGCGTGTGAGTACAACTGTCACACACGCCAACTTATTATACCACATGAATTATTTAAAAAGAGACTTTTTAAGCTGCGCTAGATTTTCTTCCATTACAGAGATATAATCTTTACCTGCCTTTTGATCTTCTTCACTTAATCCTTCTAACGGATTTAATACTTCTGTTTTTGCTCCTACTTCATTTGCTAACGTATCAGCAACTTTTGTTGATGCTAACTCTTCAAAATATATCACTTTAATTTGGTGTTCTTTCGCAAAATCCTTCAATTCCGCAAGTTTTGCAGCGCTAGGCTCTTCTTCTGGTGAAAGACCAGCAATCGGTACTTGAGTCAGCCCATATTCTTTTGCTAAATAAGAAAATGCCGTATGCTGTGTAATAAATTCATTGCTGCTTTTGTCTGCAAGCTCTGTTTTATATTTATTATCTAGATCTTTTAGCTTTTGCAAAAATGTTTCACTATTCTCTTTATAATACACTTCATTGTTTGGATCCGCTTTTATGATGGCGTTTGTAATAGTTTTCACTTCTTGTTGCGCAAGCACTGGGCTTAACCACACATGAGGATCTAATTCATGAGAATGTTCATGATGTTCTTCCTCTTCGTGATGTTCTTCTTCATGAGCTTCTTCTTCATGAGCTTCTTCTTCTGGCTCTAATCCTTTCATTAACGTAATATCTTTACTTGCTTCAACAAATGAAACATTATCACCCTGGATTGTTCCCTTTATATCCGGTACCCATGTTTCCATTTCGGCACTATTATAAATAAATAAATCAGCACTTTGAATATTGCCTATATCTTTTGGAGTAGGCTCCCAATCATGTGGTTCGATCGTAGAAGGAATCAACAATGTAACATCTGCTTTATCCCCTGCTATATTTTTCGTAAATTCATACATAGGATAAAACGTTGTGACAATTTGAAGTTTATCCTTTTGGCTGGAATCTTTTGTATCAGCATTCTTTTTACTGCTGCAGCCTACTATTAAAATAAGTACTGAAAAAGTAACTAGTATAGTTTTTAATAGTTTCATCTTGATTTTCCCCATTTCTTTTTTATGTAGTAGTTCGTACTCATTCCGATTTAATACGTAAAGAAATATATGATGATTGAATAGAACGGTTCACTTTAATCAAAACGATTACGATTATTGATTCTATACTATTTTTTTTAATAAAGCAATAGATTTTCTTAAATTAGCTTATTTTCCTCTAAGCAGGTTACATACAGTATTTCCACTAAAAAAATTCATAAACATATGCATATTTATTTTTATTGTGGATATACTATTAATAATCATAATAAAAAGCATTACCTAATTTATACATTATTTTAGGTAATGCTTCTATAAAAATAAGATGTAAAGAATTAAAATCTTACTACTCTTCCATTAAATACTCCTTGCCAATAACCGCTTGTCATAGAAGCGATGGCAACACCTGTAGAGCTTTGTGAACCGATGAATTTCCCTCCACCTACGTAGATTCCAACATGTCCATCTTGTTTGTAAGTATCAAAAAATACTAAATCTCCTGGCTGCATATCACTTGCAGAAACTCTTGTACCTTGATTTTTTAGTGCATCTGTACTAGAACCAATATTGTAGCCAGCTTGAGCGTATGCCCAATGAACGAAACCAGAGCAGTCAAATAACCCATTTGCAATATCTGAAGCTGTTCTGCCTCCTCCAAATTTATAAGTTGAGTTTCCAATATATTTATATCCAGCTGTAATAACAGACGATTTACCGCCGCCAGCACTTACATTGCTAGTATTAACAGCTGCATTATTATCACTGCTGTCAATAGAGCTTTTTGTTTTATTACTTGAAGTGTTTGCTCCTACTGTTGAGCTAACTAATGTATTTAATTCAGCTTGCTTTTTCTCTGCAAGCATTGCTTTAATGGCACTTTCTTTCGAAGCAAGCGAGCTGTCTTTCTGTTCTAATTGAGCTTTTAGCTGTTTATTTTCTTGTTCTTTTTGCTTTAATTCTTTTTTAGACTTTTCGTTTTGTTCTTTTTGTGCAAGGATTTGCTTTTGCATTTCTTCTAAATCAAGTTTCATATCATTTAGACCTGCTAGTTTTTCCTGCACTTTGTTTTGTTTTTCTTCCAAGTCTTTTTTATCTGCTTCATTGCTTGCAATTAAATCTTGATCTGCTTCCATAATAGTTGCAACCGCACCAACTCGGCCTACAAAGTCTTTAAAACTTGCCGCTCCTAATAAAACGTCAATATAATCGACACTTCCGCCATTTTCTTGGAAAGTTCGGGCTCTATCTTTTAATATTTGATTTCTTTTTTCAATTCTTTCTTGTAAATCTTTTATTTCCGTTTCTAAATCAGCAATTTCTTTTTTTGTTGCAGCAATTTTATCTTTTGTTTCATTAATAAGCTGCGTGTTTTCTTCTACTGCTTTATCCACTCGTTTAATTTGTTCATTTAATGCTGTTAATTTTTCCTGTGCTTCGACTATTTTAATTTCCGCATCAGATATTTGTGATTGTAATGCTGTCCGTTGTTGTGAAATATCTGATTGTTTCGATGCACTCGCATTATTTGCCGGGAAGACAAAGCTGCTGCCAAGTCCAAGCAAAATAGTGGTGTTTAATACTATTAACTTCTTTTTCAACATTTCATTTCCTCCTGAACCTTCTAAATATCTCTTTATCTATCGATCACTTTATATATGTATATGTAAATTATTATGTAGTAATTATGTAGTGAAAAGACTTTATATACTATAACATATTTTATTAATAGGACCAATTCATCTTTTCAAATGATGCTTTGTAACTATCAACTTTTGTCACAAATAGAAGTATAACATCATAATTTGTCATTTAAGTAATAAGAATATTACAGTTATATTTCAAATTGTTATTTTCGTTAACTATTCACAATTTGTTCAAATCCCTATTGATAGCCTTTTCATAAGTTGGAAAGCGTTTTATTTACCATTTACCCCGTATTAATTTGTTGTAACCTTTGTTATAAACAAACATCAGCGGATAAAATATAATTATTACAAAGCTATTTTACTACAAACCGTAATATACTTTTTTCTGCATTATTCGACATTTTGTAGAAATTTGTATTTAAGATATAATAGAACTCCATTGACTTATTTAGGACTAATAAAAAAAACGATTACTTATGTTAGGATGTATAAAATAATGAAAAAAATAATTGTAGTCGGTGGTGGTATATTAGGTGCTTCCACCGCATATGAATTAGCTAAAAATGGAGCAGATGTAACCATTATAGACAGAGAAGATGCTGGAAGAGCAACAGCTGCTGCTGCAGGAATTATTTGCCCTTGGATATCACAGCGTAGAAATAAAAGATGGTATTTATTAGCAAGTGAAGGTGCGAAGTATTATCCTAGATTAATAGAGGATTTAGCAGAGTATGGAGAATTCTCAACAGGATATGCAAAAGTTGGCGCATTAAGCCTTCATTCTGATCACCATAAATTAGAAGCGATGCTGGATCGGACGATAAAAAGAAAAGAAACAGCACCTGAAATCGGTGATGTTAACATATTATCTCCGAATGAAGTACAAAACTTATTCCCCCCACTTGCAGATGGCTATGGAGCCGTTTATGTCAGCGGTGCAGCTAGAGTAGACGGATTGGCCCTTCGCAACGCGCTTATTCGCACCTGTGAAAAACTAGGTGCGACATTTTTGAAAGCAAACGCTTCACTACTTTTCGAAGGAAAAAAAATTATAGGTGTTCAAACAGAGGAAAAAACGATATTAGCAGATGAAACAATCATAACTGCTGGGGCTTGGGCTAATGAATTATTACAACCTTTACAGCTTTCCTTTCAAATACAGGAACAAAAAGGACAAATTATCCATTTGCAATTACCAGACACAGACTGTAGCAGCTGGCCGGTAGTAATGCCACCCCATGATCAATATATACTTTCACTAGATAATAACCGTCTAGTTATTGGTGCAACACATGAAAACAATACCGATTTTGATTGTCGATTAACAGTTGGCGGCATAAAGGAAGTGTTTGATAAAGCATTACAGTATGCACCTGGTTTATTAAACAGTACTTTTCTGGAAGCAAAAGTTGGCTTTCGTCCATTTACTGCTGATTTCCTGCCAGTATTCGGTAGAGTAAACGATTATGAAGGAATGCTTATTGCCAACGGTTTAGGGGCATCTGGATTAACAATGGGGCCATTTATTGGCCAGCAGCTTGCTAAATATGTATTACAAATAACACCAGATATTAACTTTGACGATTATTCAGTAGACGACTGTATTTTAAAAAAATAACCGATCAGAAAAGAGCAAAAGAGGAAAAATCTACTAACTACGCCACGGCCTTATGTCTTCGTCGATTGACTCACATCCTGCGAGCCTGTGCAAAACTCATTAGTCTATTCTCATGGGTTGTTGCACAGCTCTTTTTTTCTATGGCTGTTTTCTCAAAGTTTGTTGTTTTTTTACGTAAAAAAATGGGTGAAGAAGTGCTCAGCAGACGGAATACACGTAGACTCCTGAGGGAATGTGAGAAAGACGGGACCCCACAGGAGCATCTGCGACGAGGAGATTCGACGCTCGCTAAACGGACGAAGTGTATTCAGGCTGCAAGTTTAAAAGCAACAATCTATACGAAAACAGCCTTTCTATTTTATTAAACTAGTTTATTTCCATATTTGGTGTTTATTGCAAAAGAAAAATAACACAAACCGTACAGATATAGTATGATAAAGGTGCATGGGAGAAATTATTTCTAGGAAGAGGGACGTCTAATGATAAAACTTGTACTAACTGTAGTTGTCATTGTACTTATATGGCTATTTACACGCATTTTATTAAAAAATAGAATAAGATTAACAAATAAAAAAAGATTACGTGCAAGATTATTGCAATCTCTTGAAGTTAATCAGCATCAACATAAAAAAAGGTGATTGATCATGATAATAAACGCCAGATATTATATCATAACGTTTTGCAATAAGTTATTACAAGAAATATAGATAAATGAACGACTATTTTACAATGAAAATAGCCGTCCTATTGCACTGATTAGAAGCTATTATTTAAAACAATAAGTAAAATTTTTAAAACATATTACATGATAACTTCTATTTATACACTGGTACTTCAACATTTATCGTATAAGAGTTTAATAAATTATATAAATTGTATATTTGATTCACTTGCTTCGTAGCCCAACCGATATCTGATGCATATTGATGTGTTGCCACCCCTTTGTTAACTGCAGCAGTGGGATTCCATCTCATTTTGTAAAGTGTATCTTGACCTGAATTGATATATCCTTGAGCAATAAATTTTGCCCCACCAATAATGGCCGCTTCTGGTGTAAACCATCCTGAATTATAGGCATATTCCGCTCCACTTGTTATAGCATTACCATCATAAGCTCCGATTCCGTACATATTATAAACGGTTTTTCCATTATAGCTTACACCACTAGCGAGTGTAGAGGTCCCGTTACCTGTTTCAAGTAAAGCGTGAGAAATAAGATATATTTCATTAATACCGTATGCATTTGCAGCTGTCACAAATGATGATGCTTTGCCAGAAAGAATTCCTTTACCAGCTAGTATATTTTCATTTACCTCTTCCTCATGAATCTTTGCCGCTTCCGATAATTTCAGAAACTGCATCGCATGTATATTATTTGCCACAAAATTTTGTGGGTTAATATAATAGCTTGTATCTTCCTTACTTGCACTTACCCATGATTGATTATTTTTAACTTGATACCAATAATAGCCGTCTGATCCTTTTACTTTTGCTACAACATTTAATTGATCGCCACTTTTTACATTATTGGTCACCCAGTATTCTGTCCCTGCTCCCCCTCTTAATCTCCATCCATTTCCGATTACAGTTCCTTTTGTAGCATCAGCAGTTTTAAACACAAGCCCATCTTCTCTTATGTACGTATTATATTTTTTATCTGTTTGAGGATTCACTCCCATTTGAATGGTTGTCATATCCTCAAGTGTCATGTCGTAATGTTGATAAATTGTATTTACTGTTTTATTGCTTGGTTCAGGATTTTTTTCTGATCCCTCTGATATGTATTGTGCACTTACATATCCCAATTTCCCATTTACAGAAACTTTTGCCCAGCCATCTTCTTCAGAATAAACGATAACAACTACACCTGATTCCAGCTTGTTTATAATTTTTCCAGAAGTGGATGGTTTTTCACGCATATTCAAACTAGATCCTTTATATATATTTACATATTTTGTAATTGTATTTACGTCTGTGTTCTGACTATTATTCGATTCAGCCGCCTGATTTATATTTGTATTATTATTAAGATCAGAATTGGCTTTTTTATTAGTTAGAAAGCTTGTACTAACATATCCTATTGCATTTTCAACGTTAATTTTGGTCCATCCATTTGCTTCAGATAGTACATCAACTTTTGTTTTATTAGAAAGCTTTTTCATAATAGCTGCACTAGTTGATGGCTCTTTTCTTACATTTAATGATGAGTTTTTGCTGACATTCACATATTTAGTTGCAATTTTTTTTTCTTTTTTATCCTCTAAACTGTTTTCGTTCCCTGCATTAGAGGAGGAATCATTATTTATCTTAGCAGTTGTTAGAAAATCCGCACTTACATAACCGACCCTATTATTTACCTTTATTTTCGCCCAACCATTTGACTGTGAATAAACCTCCACTTTCATTCCTCTTGTTAGCTTTGCCAAAATTTCACTTGTAGTTGTCCCGCTGCTGCGTAAATTTAAAGAAGACTTCCCCACTACATTGACATATTTTATTTCTGTCTTATTGCTTGAACTTTGTTTAATTGGTGTTGAATCAGCTGTGGATGTTTTTGAGTTTGCCAAATAGTTAGATGAAACATAGCCCTCTTTTCCATAAACCTTTACTTTTGCCCATCCATTTGCTTCCGAATAAACAGTAACAGAAACCCCTTTTGCGAGTTTAACAATAATTGATGAATTTTCAGATGGTTTCGTACGTAAATTTAAACTAGATCCTTTGTTGACATTTACGTATTTGATTTTTGGCTTTACCGGTGCTGTTTTAACGCTTTTAGCTGTTTGTTGATTCTCAGTACTCCTTGTTGTACGTAAGTAATTTGATGCAACATATCCTGTTTTTCCGTTAATAGAAATCTTTGCCCAACCGTTTGTTTCAGTAGTGACGAATACTTCGTCTCCATTTTTCAAATTAGTGATTATTTCTGTAGAAGTGGAAGGTCCTTTTCTAACATGAAGAGTAGAGTTTTTGTCTACATTTACATATTTTTTTATTTCTTTGCCTTTTATTGAATCTGCATGCACTTCATGAACGAGAAAAGGTGCAGATAATGCAGTTAAGAAAACTCCTGGTATAACGACCTTTTTCAATTTTATCTCTCCCTTAATCAAACTATATTCTATTTTATGTATAAAAAAATCGATGAATTTACCATTAATTAATACCTATACTATTACCAAATATCTTCATCGTATATCATACTATTGTCATATTTTTGTTCACAAAAGGTTAATATGAATGAGTAATAATATCGAAAGATTTTACAAAAACACTTTCTACCATTATAAAAAAAGAATCTTTATGTAAATATTTAATTTTCTTTTCAAATATATTAAGAAGTTTACAAAAAAAAGACCCGTTGCTTATTTAAAGAAACGGATCCTTTTATTTTTACTTTTTTTAGACTCTGTTAAACTTGCCTGTTGATTTCCGCTTCAGGCGTTCGCTTTCCGCGGGCGGTCCGGGAGCCTCCTCAGCGCTGTGCGCCTGTGGGGTCTCCCTCCGACTCGCTTTTCCCGCAGGAGTCTCACGCCTTCCACTCCAATCAACATAGTGCCAAAATCAACAATGAGCTTTAACATAGCCTTGTTTTAAAATGTATGTGCTAATTCTTTTGCTCTGGCAATTCCATTTTCTTTAATTTCAGCCGCTTTATGTGACTGTGCATTTTGACCTTCTATAAATAATCCTTCAAAAGACGGTACTCCAAAGAATTTCATAATTACAGAAAGATACTTATGCCCCATTTCCAATTCAGCTGCTGGCCCTTCCGAATAAATTCCTCCTCGAGCTTGAATATGAAGTGCCTTTTTATCTGTTAATAAACCAACGGGACCTTGTTCTGTATAGCTGAAAGATTTTCCTGCAACTGCTACAGAATCAATATATGCTTTCATTACTGGAGGAAATGAAAAATTCCAGAAAGGTGTGACAAAAACATATTTGTCAGCGGAAACAAATTGATCACTTAATTCACCTAAACGAGCAACTTTTTCTTGTTCTTCGGCAGATAATGTTTCAAACGCACTTCCTGATTGTAATTTTCCCCAACCACTAAAAACATCTGCATCAATATACGGAATCTTTTCCTTAAACAAATCAATATGAACCACTTCATCATTAGGATTTACTGCTTTATATTCTTCAATAAACGCTTTCCCTGCCGCCAAACTGTAAGAAACTGTTTCATTAAGAGGATGTGCTGTAATATATAATACTTTTGCCATTATAATCTTCCTTTCTTTTTTAAAAAATTATTATAAGGATAAGCCTTTTAATCATATATTATGTATGAATATATCTCCGGATAATATATCTCAAAATAATATATCTTTAATTAAGTATAAATTTATACGAAAATCTTTAGATTGTCAATCATTTTATCTTTTTCTTTTTTTAAGGCTGTTTTCGTGAAAATTGTTGCTTTTAAACTCCAGCCTGAATACACTTCGCTTTCCGTGGGCGAGCGTCAAGCCTCCTCGTCGCATACGCTCCTGCGGGGTCTCGTCTTTCTCGCATTCCCACAGGAGTCTACGTGTATTCAGTCTGCTGAGTATTTCATTTCCAATTTTTTATGAGAAAAACAACAAATTTTGAGAAAACAGCCTTTTTAAATGAGGAAAATCTTCTTTTTAATCGAGAACAGCTACAAAGAAAACAAATTTTTTGACAAAAAAAAAGAAGGGGCTTGTCTTCCCCTCCTCTTTAAATAGCATTTTTAAAACCACTGCCCATTACTACATTCATATTATGCACCGTGATAAATGCCAGTTTATCAACTTTATAAATATACTTTTTTAGTTTAATAAATTCCTGTTTTTCTAGCACAATCGTAATTACTTCTTTACGATCATTCGTAAAAGCACCTTTTGCGCTATGAACAGTTGCACTTTTATTCAAACTTTTTATGATAAATTCTTTTATTAGTTCACATTCTTCACTTATAATAACCACTTCTTTTTTAGTGCGAAATTGGCTGCTAAAATATTCAATCACAATTCCTCTAAAGAAGATGCCAAAGCAAGCATACAAACCTCGTTCTATACCAAAAGTGAATATAGCAAGGAAACAAATGGTGCAATCTGCTAATAAAACAGCCTTTCCAATATCAATTGCAAAATATTTATTTAATATCATGGCAATTAAGTCCATGCCGCCAGTTGATGCATTTTGATTAAAAACAATGACTAATCCAAGTCCTGCAATTATTGTTCCGATTACTAGTTGTAAAAATAAGTCGTGACTTAAAGCAGCCTCTAATGAATAAAATTTCTCTAACATCCATACGATAAAAGTAAGTAAAAAACTTGCATAAATGGTTTTAACGCCAAACTGAAACCCCAAAAAGGCAAAACCTAAACTAAAAAAAATAATGTTTAGAGCTAACATTAGTATTCCAAGTGAATACTTAGGAAAAAGTGCATGTAATACAATACTTAATCCACCAAGTCCCCCTGCAGCAAAATGATTAGGTTGTAAAAAGAAATGAATATTCACAGCAATAAGAAAAACCCCAACATGTAATAAAAATAAATTCCAAATACTGCTTGCGTTTACTTTTTTCTTCACCATTATTTTTCCTTTTCCCAATCAACAGATAAATCCCATGCTATAGGCTTCTCCATCCATTCTTTTACTTCTTTTATTTTAGTCGTTTTTCCTAACACCCACATTAACTTTGCCACAATTGCTTCCGTATTCATATCTGCCGATAAAATAACATCATATTGTGCTACCTTTCTACCCACTTCATATAAGAGTAGATCCTGCCCTTCTTCTAAACACTGTGTAGAAATCGTAACAGCAACACCTGCATCTACAAGTTCTTGCAGCTTAGGCAACAGATTTCTTTCTTCAAACGGCAAGCCTCCATTTCCAAAGCTTTCAATAATTATCCCTTTATAAGCTGTTTTAAGATAATCAAATATTTCTGGTTTTGTGCCTGGATGAAGTTTTAACAAAAAAACATCCGGGCATAAGCTTGTATCCATTTTAAAGGTTTCTTTTGAATCATTTGGATTCCAATAATAAGTGATGTTATTTCCTTGAATAGATGCTACATATGGATGATTAATACTTTCAAAAGCATCATAGCTTTTCGTTCTCATTTTCATTGCTCTAGTACCAATGATGACTCTTCCATCAAACACGACAAACACTCCGCCGACATTTTCCATTGCAAAGTAAATGCTGTCAGAAACATTTTTTTTCGCATCTGTTTGTTTAAAACTGATTGGCACCTGTGATCCTGTAATGACAACCGGCTTTTTTAACCCTTGCAGCATATAAGACAATGCCGCAGAAGTATATGCTAAAGTGTCCGTGCCATGTGTAATAACAAAACCATCATACTGATGATAATTTTTAGCAATAGCTTCAGCAATAATGCCCCAATGCTCCGGCTGCATATTCGTACTGTCTCTATTCATCAGTATTTCACATGTTACATCCACTGTTTCGGAATCACCTTCAAAATATTGCAAAAGATCTTCAGCAGACATACCTGGTACCAAGCCTTCTTTTCCTTCCACTGAAGCAATAGTACCACCTGTTGCAAGCAATAATATTTTCTTCATTTCCATCCTCCTCACATATTAGAAAAGCGCAGGAGCCTTGATCAGCCCCGAAGAAAAATGTTCATTTGACTCAAAAAGTGCTTTTTACTTTTAGAGGCAAAGGGTTATTTTTCACAGGGGCTAGGCACCGGAGCTAGACATCTATCTAACTTCTAAACTTTATGCTTTCTTATCTTTTACAAATATGTACGCGAAACGCGTTTTATTTTTAGTTGTATTATAGTATAATCATGAGTAATAAAGCAATAACTGTATTCGTTTTGCGTATTTTTTCTGTTAAAATAAAAATACCCATGCTATAATTAGAAAAGCGCAGGCGCCTTGATCAGCCCCGAAGAAAAATGTTCATTTGACTCAAAAAGTGCTTTTTACTTTTAGAGGCAAAGGGTTATTTTTCACAGGGGCTAGGCGCTGGAGCTAGACATAGAAAAGCTCCGGCGCCTTGATCAGCCCCGGAGTTAGACAGTTATCTAACCTTAAGAAATATTAATTCTGATACTTTAATATAAAGTGAGACTTTCGTCAGTCGGTTTTATTTATACCATGACGGAAGCCTGAGTCCTTAGGATATAAGCCACATAGACGAGGAAATAAAGACGTGGTGCAACTGCCGGTTAATAGTGGAATAAAAGGATAGGAGTGTTCGTATTTGCTGCAAATATTAAATGAACTTAGAAAACAGAAAAATTGGTCTTTACAAGAAACAGCTGATTTACTCGGTATTGCTAAAAGTACATATGCAGGCTATGAATCTGGATATCGAGAACCATCCTTACGTGCCCTAATTCAAATTGCGGAATTATTTAATGTTTCTGTCGACTATATACTTCATCGCAAAAACAATCCCTTAACAATAGAATTAACAACATATAATAAAGAGAATATTACTCTTACAGTAGACGATCAGCCTTTAACATCTACAGAATTAAAAAATATTATTGCATTTACAAAGGTTAATAGAGAATTAGATTAAGAAAACTCTTATGGAGTATACACCGTTTTCTTCATGAAAAAAAAGCTTTCCTTTAGATAAGATCTCCTACCCATAGGTTAGCTTAATATCTCGCCTAATTCATTTTCAATTTAACTTGATGAGTTCTCTCTTATACTTAAAGAATGTTTTCATTTCTTCTGTCTTATGTATCTTTTATTTTTTCCCTTTTCTGTGGAAAAGGGGACGGAGCTCCGTCTAACTATTATTTCAGTTGTTTGATTTTAACATCAATAGATGTTCTTTCTTTCGCAGTTGCTATCTCCGCTGGATAACCCGCTGCTATTACACCAACAATATCATATTCCTCCGTCACTTGAAGAATCTTTTTCCCTCTTTCAGATGCACCAATGGAACACCAAAAGGCTCCTACCCCTTCTTCCCATGCTAATAACATGAAATTTTGGATAAAGCATGAAACTGCTGCAAGATTTTCTTCGCGTTCCAATTCATTTCTTCCCTTATGAGAAAGGACAGCAAACAATACCGTCGCATCGCCAAAATTTAGTTTATGATTTAGTTCTGCCCTTGTTTCAGGTCCAATAAATAGCACTTCCCATGGTTCTGTTAGTTTATGATTCGGAGCGAAGGCAGCTATTTGAAGCCATTCTTTCACTTTCGCAAGATCTAAAGCCTCTGCTTTAAATTTTCTTATTGTTCGCCGATTTTTTATTATTTCGGAAAGATTCATGGTTTCATCTCCTTTTCTTTTTCCTTTTATTATATTTTAGTACTCCCCTATTATACCTGTTATTTCTAACTAACCGCAGTATTCTATTTTTTTAGAGAAAAATAGCACAAAGTCCTGAACTGACTGAGTGGGATAAACAAAAACCCTCATAAACACCACTAGTACAAAAGGGTTTACGAGAGCTTTAACATCCAAAATTAATTTGGCTCTTACTTTTTCAAACGAAATGGAACGGTCGTTACAATAACGTTTCTGCGATAAAGAAGATGTGCTTTTAATAAAAGGCTTGATTGATTGTGCAATATATTATGCCAGCTTTTTTTCGTAATAAACTGCGGAATAATAACGGTCACACTATTATGATTTTCCTCCCCTTTTTCTTCAATCACATCTATAAATCTTCGCAATGGTCTAATTAAACTTCTATATTGTGAATGCAATGTTACTAAGCGAATATCCGGTCTGTAAGATCCCCATTTTTCTTCCATCCTTTTTTCACTTTCACGATCAAATGCAACATACACCGCAATAATGGTATCACCAACCGTTTCAGCATAGGCTAATGAGTTTTCCACTACTTTTGTTATTCCAGCAATAGGCAAAATCACAATATTCCCTTGTAATTTTTCTGTTTTATAGTGATGATCGAGACGTAATTGATTCGCTACATTATTATAATGATTATTAATACGGTGAAAAACATACACAATGATAGGTAAAAATAATAGTACCGACCATACTTGTGTAAATTTAGTTGTAAATAAAATAGCTAAGACAGTAAACGTAATAATTGCTCCAACTAAATTGATGCTTAATTTTAGTTTCCATCCTGTTGGTTTTTCTTTCAGCCATTTTATTATCATGCCAGACTGCGATAAAGTAAATGGAATAAACACCCCTACTGCATATAACGGGATTAGCATTTCTGTATCCCCGCCAAAAATAATAATTAAAAGTATAGAAGCAATGCCCAATGTTACAATCCCATTTGAATAGCCTAACCGATCACCGCGAATAGCAAATATCCTCGGCATATATTTATCAGCTGCCAAGTTCACTGCAAGTAAAGGAAATGCTGCAAAGCCGGTGTTAGCTGCTAACACCAATATAAGAGCAGTTGTTACTTGGATAAAATAATAAAAAACATTTCTTCCAAATACTTCTGATGCTATTTGGGAAACAACTGTTTCTTCTGCTTTAGGTGAAATTCCAAGGTAATACGCTAAAAACGTAATACCTGAAAATAATACAGCAAGAATAATTCCCATCATTGTTAACGTGCGAACAGCATTTTTTGCAGACGGTTCTTTAAAATTCGGGACTGCATTCGAAATAGCTTCTACTCCTGTTAGTGCAGAACAGCCAGAAGAAAAAGCTTTTAATAATAAAAACAAGCTCAAGCCAGGCACAACGGTACCAATTGGTGTATGTACTGAATCCGGCACTTCTCCATTCATTATTTTCCACAAACCAGTTCCTAATAAAATCAATAAAGCAAGCACAAATAAATAAACAGGATAGGCTAGAATCGATGCCGATTCGGTAACTCCTCTTAAATTTAAAATCGTAATAAACAAAACAAGCAGACAAGCAATCGGGACATTATAACCATGCATAGATGGAAATGCTGATGTGATTGCATCCGTTCCAGCAGTTACACTTACTGCCACTGTTAAAATATAATCAACTAACAATGATCCGCCTGCAATTAATCCCGCATTCTCTCCGAGATTATTTCTTGAAACAACATAAGCACCACCACCATGTGGATATGCATAAATGATTTGGCGATACGATAATATTAATGCGGTTAATAGAACAAGCACTCCCATTGCAATCGGAAGAGAATACCAATAGGCTAAAGCTCCAATACCTGCTAAAACTAGTAAAATCTGTTCTGTTCCATATGCAACTGAAGATAATGCATCGGAAGAAAGAATAGCTAATGCTTTTAATTTATTTAATTTTTGATCTCCTAATTCCCTTGTTTTCAATGGTTTGCCAATAAGTATTCTTTTTATTACCGTTTTATTCATGTTTCTTCCCCCATAAAACTCAGATTATAACCCATTCTTTCTACCCTACTCGAATTTTCATTTCTCTTTTTTCCCAACAAAAAAAGACCACAGAGGATTACCCGTGGTCGCTAATAACGATCATACGAATCATTCCCCTCTCTTAACGCTTACGGAGTTAGCTGTCGGATTCGGGCAGTTTGAGAGTTTACCCTACCTTTGATTTCAAAGGATTCACCCCAAGTACAATTTATGTACAAATGGTGGGTCCTCCGTTCCAATTGGACTCAGCGATTAAAGAACTTATTTTCTATGCAAGATATTACTCCTGAATACACCGAATGTAAAGGACTCAAAAACGGAAAAAAACGACAAAAATCTTCAAATTAAGCGATTAAAGGTGATTTATAAGGAATAAATAAATCAAATCTCTTTCTTACTCATTATTTCAATGTTTCTATAAACTTTATTAGTAAATAGTGAAAAATTATTAAATTTTTTTCACAGAAAACCCACATGGAAAGTAATTACGGAGATTAGAATAAAAGGCTGTTTTCTAAAAGTTTGTTGTTTTTGAATAAATAATAAACATTGTGAAAGCACTGAGCAGCCTGCATACACGTAGACTCCTGCGGGAAAAGCGAGAAAGACGAGACCCCACAGGAGCATAGCGACGGCAATGAAAAAGTGTTTTATTAGATAAATTATAGGTGAAACACTTAAATTTATTAGGGTAAAAATGGTATAGAGAGTTTGAAAATGACTATCATTTTGGTTAGGAGAGGCGTCCGCACGACTCCTGCGGGATTAGCGAGACAGGCGAGACCCTGCAGGAGCGTAGCGACGAAGCGGCTCGGCGCTCGCCCCGCGGAAAGCGTGTGGTAAGCCTCGGAAAACCGAACGAAAACCTCTTCGTTGCTTGGATTGTCACTACCTATATTTTGTAGCATTCACTTTTTCAGTGGCCTCAGCATAGCGACGAGGAGGCTCGGCACTCGTCCGCGGAAAGCGAAGTGTATTCAGGCTGCGGGGTAAATAACAACAATCTATACGAAAACAGCCAAATAAAAAGAGGGATTCTAAAAGGTAGTATACATCCTTTTAGAATCCCTCTAATTGAAAATTAATATGCTAGGCTAAATAAACCTTTAATATGAGTTAAGTAACGAACATTACTTGCTTCTTTCATTAAAGTTGCTGGCAGCCCTTTTAATGGTGTAGAGCTTGCACCAATGATCGCAACTCCGTCTTTACGGCCAAGACTTGCTAAAGTTCCTGAATTGATTGGACTAAATGATTCAAATGATTTGCCTTCAAGATAAGCAAATAGATTGTATCCAATTAATTCACCCATTTGCCAAGCAATTTGTGCTGTCGGTGGCGCTGGACGACCATCACCATCTGCAGGGAAGTATACAGCGCTATCTCCAGCTACAAATACTTCCGGATGTGATGTTGACTGTAAGAAATCGTTTACTGTTGCGCGGCCGCGGTTTACTTCTAAACCTGATTCGCCAACTAATGGGTTTCCTTGAACTCCACCAGTCCATACAAATGTATTTGTAACAATTTTTTGACCATCTTTTAAGTCAACTACATTGCCGGCTACATTTGTTACAGGCAATCCTGTTAAGAATGTTACACCACGTGCTTCCAAGCTTTTTGTTGCACGCTGAATTAAATCATCTGGAAGAACAGGAAGAATTTTCGGTCCTGCTTCTACAAGCAATAATTTAATTTCTTTGAAGTCTACACCATATTTTTTTGTTAAATTCGGAAGGATATCAGCAAGTTCACCAACTAGTTCTACACCAGTTAATCCGCCGCCGCCGATTAAGATTGTAGCATCTTCTTCTTTTTTTGTTTTTGCATATTCTTGAATACGCTCTTCTACATGCTTGTAAATTTTGTTTGCATCTTCAGCAGATTTTAATACCATGCTGTTTTCTTCCAAGCCTGGGATTCCGAAATATGCTGTTACGCTGCCTAATGCAACCACAAGTGCATCATAAGTAAGTTTTGAGCCGTCTGTTAAAACAATCTCTTTATTGTCAACAGAAAAAGAATCAACCGTTGCGATTTTTAAATCAACGTCTTTACCTTTTAATAACTTTTCAAGAGGCATTGCCACTGCTTGTTCTGCAACATTTCCAGCAGCAAGACGGTGTAATTCTGTAATAATTTGATGTGTTGGATATTTATTAATAACCGTAACTTTTGCCTGTTCTTTCGTATAAAATTTACGAACATTTTGAGCTGCTAAAAGTCCACCGTATCCAGCACCTAAAATAACGATATGTTTTGACATAGTTTAATCCTCCGTCCTTATTCCTTATCAAAAATAATGCTTACAGGCTGTCGACAAACGCTCGATTTCTTCGTTGTTCGCCTTACTCGGATGCTCATTACTGGGTAACAGAGGATGAACGACTAAGTACGTCACGTCCTGTGACAACGTCGTTCTGACCAACATCCTGTTGCCCGCCGCTCCTCCCAAGGCTTCACGCCTCGAAATACAAACGTTTTCGATCACCCTGCAGCTCCTGCAAAATATATTTTGTCTACCCTCTAATATTTACTTTTGCTGTTCTTTTTCTGACATAATTTGAAGGTAGCTTTGAGTAAATCGGAATAATTTTTGTGCTTGTGGGTCTTTTAACAATTTTAATAATCCAAATACTCCAATTGTTTCATTGCTTTGTTCAGCACGGTCTTTTGCTTCGATTGCAGTCGCAGCTACACCTTTAACTGAATGCACAACAGGCTCCATAATTTCTGTAATAGCGCCAACTGTGTCGCTTTTTAACACTTCGTCTGTTGAAACAGATTGAGCAAAATCATACGTTTTTGTTAAAACATTTACTAACTCTGTTATTTTTGGAAGTTGTTCTACTAACGTTGTCAATGATTCTTGAACTTCTGGCTTAAGTAGCTGATCTAACAAATCTTGACTTACTGTCAGTTGTTTTTCAGCACTAGTTTGCGTAGTTGATTCTGACATATACTAATTCTCCTTTTCCATAAGCATATTAAATGCCTAAATAGTTTTGGTTTTGTTTTACCGTACTTTTGTGATTTTATGCACAAAAGTTCGCAAACGAGAAGTATTACATTTTAAGGCACGAAAGCATTCCGTAAATAATAAATGGATAATAATACCAAACTATTAAATAGACTCTAACATAGGGCCCTTATTTAACTCCTTTAATATAATACCACTTTTTTATTAAAAATAAATGTGAGAATGACAAAATTTTAGATATTTTTTAGTAATTAAGACTTAAATCACTTTAGATTAAATTTTTGACATATATTTAGCACTTCTTACCCTATATTAGATGCGCACCAGTTTTCAGCTAAACTCCTCTTTTAATATCAAATTTCAATATCTACGACAATGCTGTCTATTCTGCCTACTTCTCGAATATACGCTGCCACTGCTTGATGCTCAGGGTTTGGTTTGTATAATTCAAGTGCTTGTCGATCTTCAAATCGAACCTTTAATACGACTTGATATTCTTTACTGCTGTCAGCAAAATTTAAACCTGCCTGCAAGTCGATTATACCCAACATTTTATTTCGTAAAGCCCGAAAACGTTTTATTACTTCATGTAGTTGTTCTTTCGTTGTCGTTTCGCTAAATTTTACAAGAACGATATGATCTATCATAATGTACCTCTTTCTTCGTATAAGTTTTCTTGTTTATTTTAACGAAAATTTTCAAGTCCATCAAATTAAAAAATAATTTGTCCGTTTTTTTTTGCCTTCGTATTTGTTTTTCCCGCCGCCGTTCCTCTCATTTGTACTGATTACCATGCAAGGAACTGGCAATATCGGATAAAAAAATCAATTAAGAAAAGCGCAGGCGCCGGAGCTAGACACTAAACTAGGTTCAAAATTTTATACTTTCTTATCTTTTGAAAAAATCCACAAGAAATATTTCCTGCGGATTTTTCACTTTCATGGAATTTACTTCTTGTCACTTAAATGGGATCCATGCTCAATTATTCTTTTGTAAATTCGATTGTACTTCTTACTGTATCTATCGGTCGAACTAATTTTTCAATTTGATCTCGTTTTGGTTCTAAAAACGGTGGTAAAGATAATTTTTCTCCGAGTGTTTCATATGGTTCATCTCCCATAAAACCAGGTCCATCTGTTGCAAATTCAAATAAAATATGTGGAGCTACTCTTACATATAAGGATTCAAAGAAATATCGGTTTACGTATCCAGATGTTTGGAATCCAAAGTTTTCCATCCTCTCAATCCATGATTGTAATACTTTTCGATCTTCCACACGAAAAGCTGCATGATGTACTGTTCCAAACCCTTGATGAGCTTGAGGAAGTGCAGCATTATGCTCAACAATTACTTGAGCACCATTTCCCCCTTCTCCTACTTCAAATAAATGAAGAGAATCTTCTTGTGCAATCTCTTTAAATTGCAGCACTTTTTCCATTATTTCTTTAAAATAATCGAAATTTGCAATGGTAATAAATACAGGCCCTAAACCCGTTATTGCATATTCTAAAGGAACAGGTCCCTTTTGCCATGGCGTGCCCGAAACAACCCCTTCATTTTTTTCATCTGAAATTAACTGATACTGTTGATCATCAAAATCGACAAATGAAAGTGTTTTTTTGCCGAACCGCTCCTTTATGCCACTGTGTTTTATTTCTAACCGATCGAAACGTTTCACCCAATAATCGATTGCTACATCCGTTGGAACACGGAAAGATGATTTCGAAATTTCGTTCGTACCATGAACACCTTGAGGAATTCCCGGAAAATCAAAAAAAGTCATATCCGTACCTGCATTTCCCCTATCATCAGCAAAAAACAAATGATACGTTTGGATATCATCTTGATTTACTGTTTTTTTTACTAAACGCATCCCTAAAATATTGGTGAAAAACTGATAATTTTTTTCCGCACTGCTTGTAATAGAAGTAACATGGTGTATCCCTTTTAATCCATTCATCGTAATTCCTCCTAAACTTTATTTACTAGAATTATTCCCTAAATCATTCTTTATGTTTTCAAATTCATATATCTTTAATTAAAATATTTTTATTTCGAGATAAATATATCATGGTGAATTATTCCTTGTCAAGAAAACGAAATAATTAATTCTGTGTTGAACCTTATATAGTTTATTCTTCGATAAAAATAGATAGAGTGCTATCCACTTTGTAGGAAGCACTCTAAATGTATGTAAAATTATGAAGACAGTAATGGAATGGTAATTTCAAATGTTGTACCTTGATTTATTTTACTGTGTATTTTAATGTCTCCATGTAAATTATGAATGATTTTAAAACAAACCATTGTGCCTAAACCGGTCCCTTGATCTTTAGTTGTATAAAAAGGCGAACCGAGTCTTTTTATTTGTTCCTTTGTCATTCCCTTTCCTGTATCTGTTATTTGAATTTCAATATTACCTCCTCTTTTTTCGGCATTTATAATCAGCTCTCCTTTCTCTTCAATTGCTTCTATGCCATTTTTCATTATATTTAAAAGAACTTGACTAATTTCATTACTATTTGCTTCTATATAAAAGGATCTATTCACTTTATTTATTATCGTCACATTATTTAAAAGAGCGAACGACTCTGCTACTTCTACGACATGAAAAATAATTTCTTTCATATCAATCTGTTCTGGAGATGACACTTTCGTTTTAGCAAGAGACAAATAATCATTGATAATGTTTTCAGCTCTTAATAATTCTGACTGAATTAAATCAATGGAACTGACCTGTTTTGTCGTTAAATTCGTGTCACTTTTCAACAATTGAATAAACCCTTTGACAACCGTTAGTGGGTTGCGAATTTCATGGGCAACGGAAGCCGCCATTTCTCCAATTATTTTTATCCTTTCTGATTGTTGTATCTTCACTTTATTTAGTTCTTTTTCTTGCAACGTTTCGATAATATAAATAACTATAATGATCGTTACAATATGAGATACGTAAAAATAGGCAATAAAACTTGGCAATACCTCTTCTTGTACTTTTCCCGTGTACAAAACAGCCAGTATAATGAGTGAATTACTTATTAATGTGAAAATTACACTGGCGATTAATTTATTTCTGAAAAGAAGGAGTTGATATTTTTTTATAAAAAAAAGAACAAAAAAAGATGCAAACGAATAACAAATGATCGTAATGAAAAAACCTGCATTAACGCCCAATAAAAATCGATACACAAAAATAACAATGGTAGTTATTATCCCGACCTCATAACCGCCATAAAAGAAAGAGATTAGCCATGGGATGGCACGCAAGTCATAAAAATGGCCTGGAGCAAGCTTTAACGGAAAACTCATAGAAAGAATAACTGTTAACGAGCAAAATAATCCTAATATGTACTTCTTATCTTTATCTAACTCCTTTTTGTAAAAATAATTATAATAAAGCAAAGCAGGCACTAGGACAATTAACAAAGTTAATAAATAATTATCAAATCTAAACATTTTGCCTCCTCTTTTTCAACATTATTGCTGGTTTATATTCACCCATATTCCTTTATATCGTATCGCTATTTCTATCAGAATTTAATAGAATCGTTTCTTTTTATACAGATAAAAAGCCATTCTTACATTAAAATGGCTTTTATCAAATATATACGCTTTAGAAATAAATTTTTCCTGCTTTTTCATTTAAGAAACTAATAAAATATATCACTGCCAATAAACAGCTGCTCATCCTATTATAGGTTATTGCTACTTTTTTTTCTTAAGATGCCATTCTTCAGACGCTTCCATCTGCATATTTGCATGAACGTTTGTCAACAGTTCTTTCTGCTTTTTAAAAATTTCTGATTTCGTTGATACAGCTCTTATTTTTTTTACAAATAAATAGATAACAGTATACATCACTACTAAAATAATTCCTGCGACAAGTCCTGCTCCTTGACCTTTCACTAATGGCATGCTGCCAATAACGGCTAATAAGCTTATTAACACAAGGTAGGAAGAATAAGGATAGCCTGGAAACTCCTTTATTTCACTTATCCAATTGCCTTTCCTCCGATATTTATAATGCGTGGCCATAATTACGACATACGTAAACAATAAAGCAAATCCACCTGAACTGACTAAAAAAACATAAATTTTTTGAGGAAGAAAGGTACCTAATCCCAATCCAATGAGCATACCTACTCCTGAAAATAATATTCCTCTATATGGAACATCTTTTTTACTTTTTATCCAAGAGGGAGCATGACCTTCATCAGCAAGAGAGCGAATCATTCTGCCAAGACCAAACATCGATGCAAGCATGGTAGACAATATCGCTGTTACAAGTACGATATTGATGATCAAGCCTGCCCATCCGAGACCATATCTTGATAGCGCTGCAACCATCGGACTAACCTCTTCCGTTAAAGAAGCAGTTGGTATTAGCGGCAATAATACAGCAATCGTTAAAATATAAAGGCCAATCAACATTACCACTGTATAAAAAATAGCTTTTGGCACTGTTTTATGTGGATTCTTCGTTTCTGATGCTGCTAAACCAATTATTTCAAACCCCGCATATGTAAAGATAACAATTAACATACTTCCTGCAATGCCGCCGATTCCAGCAGGAAACCAAGCCTCCGTTGCTAAAGCACCAACCCCGACTCGTGGAGCTCCTGGCATGAAACCAACAATTAGTAAAACAGCAAATATAATAAACCCAATTAGAGCAAGAAGTTTAATCGCAGCAAGACCGCTTTCCAATTTGCTTAATCTTTCTGCACCTAATAAGTTTACTAGCGTTACAGCAATGATTACACCTGAACCTATCAGCAGCACGCTTGCTCCAGGAAGCCATTCTCTTAAAAGGATGGCGACTGCCGTTGCCTCACTCGACATTGCTAAAACTATTCCTGTCCAGTAAACCCAACCGACTACAAATCCGACACCAGGTCCAAACGCCTTTTCTGCAAAAGTCCGGAAAGAACCTGGAGCAGGATCTGCTATAGTCATTTCAGAAAGAGCAGCAAGGATAAAATAGACTAAAATGCCTCCTACTATATAAGAAATAAGGATAGATGCACCTGCCTGCTTTATTCCAATCGCTACTCCTAAAAAGAAGGAACCTCCTATGACTGTTCCTAACGCCATCATTGTCAGCTGCCATGCTGAAATCCCTTTTTCCATTCCTAAATCCCCCTTATTTCGATCGTTTGTTTAGATTATTTCCATTTACGCATCGAAATATGAGGATAGGAATATTTTATTAATAGTTAAGAGTGTAGACAAAGTATAAAACTGCAAACTTTCAAGCCGATTAAAACCAATTGTTTGTTGACAGCTTATATTGTTTATTTACTTCCCTTTTTCTTATTAAACAAATACATTTGCATATCCTCATACTCTTTCTCTCCAATAATGCCTAAGCATTTAAAAAGATAGGAGTATGCATAGATTTTATTTTGAATACGTCCGCTTTGTTTCATTAGTATCACCCCTACTTTATTAATATTAATCGGAAGCAAAAAAGTTTCCTTAATACAAAAAAATAGGCTAAGATAGACAACACATGCCTACCTTAGCCTATTTTTTTATTAATTTTCTATTTCTATTTTACACTTTTTATCTAGTTGGGAAACCAAATACATATTGCGGCGGAATTGTCGTTTCTTTTTGAAGCTGCGCTGCTGCCTCTAATGTCCAATAAGGATTTCTTAGCATTGCTCTGCCTACAGCTACAAGGTCTGCTTCTTCGTTTCCAACGACAGCATTCGCAAGCCCTGGTTCATCTAACCTTCCTACTGCAATAACGGGAACATTTAATTTTTCTTTAAAAGCTCGTGCTAATGGTACTTGATATGCCACATGAGTGCCTGGTTTTCCTGCCGCTGCGATTGGACCCTCTCCTCCAGCGCTAATATGGAAAAGATCTACGCCTGCTTCTTTATATTGTTTCGAAAACTCGACGCTTTCATGAATATCATAACCACCTTCTACATATTCTTTTGCAGATACACGCATAATTAATGGCATGTTTTCAGGCATCACCTTTTTGGCGGCTTTAATAACTTCTACGCCAAATTTTGTTAAGTCTTCACCATATTCATCCTTTCTTTTATTTGTTAACTTCGAATGAAATTGATGAATTAAGTAGCCATGTGCACCATGCAGCTCAATTGTATCCACTCCCGCTTTTACAGCACGTTCAACTGCTTGTTGAAATTTCTCTACCATCCCTTTTACTTCTTCTGTTGAAAGCTCTTTAGGTGTTTTTGACTTTTCGTCAAAAGCAATCGGAGATGGTGCAACAGGCGTTTCTGCATCTTCTGCTTTGCGGCCTGCATGGGCTATTTGAATACCAACTTTTGCACCGTATCGATGACATGCATCCACAATACGAGCTAATGCAGGAATTTGCTCATCGGACCATAAACCTAAATCAAAATCAGTTATGCGGCCATCTGGCTCGACATCAGTCATTTCTATAATTATTAAACCAGCACCGCCAATTGCTCGGCTTACATAGTGCACATAATGCCAATCTGTTGCAATGCCATCTTTATTTGCAACAGAATATTGACACATCGGCGGCATAACGACACGGTTTTTTAATTCCAATCCTTTAAAAGAAAACGGGCTAAATAAATGTTCCATTTTTATAATTCCTTCTTTCTTTCATGAATGTATGCTCATGCATATAAAATATCATCGATTTACAAACGAGTCAAATGATAACACTTAATGTATGCTGTTCAATTTACAGAAAGGATCTTTTGGTATAGATTGTTTGTTATCTAACCGCAGCCTGAATACACTTCGCTTTCCGCGGACGAGTGCCGAGCCTCCTCGTCGCTATGCTCTGCTTAAGTCTCGTCTTTCTCGCTTTTTCCGCAGGAGTCTACGTGTATTCAGGCTGCTCAGTGTTTCAACCATGTTTATTATTTTATTTAAAAACAACCAACTTTTAGAAAACAGCCTTCGTTTATACATTTTCCGTTAATTGCTGCGTCACCTCTTTAATATCTTGCTGAAGTTTTTTTGAGGAAAGAGCAGTTGCAAGCGTCTGATGAAAGGTTTCATTTGCTGCTTGTAGTTTTTCTTGTCCATAAGATGTCAACGAAGTGTAGATTCCTCTTCTGTCATCTTGACAAATATGCCTTTCTAGCGCCCCACAGCTTTTCGCTTCCATTCTTGCAACAAGCCTCGATAACGCACTTTGACTTAATCCAACCATTTCATGCAGCTGCTGCAGCCTTAATTTTTTATCAGGAGCTTTTGATAAAAATAATAGCACATAAAATTCCCTTAAGCTTAATGTATGTGCTTCTTGTAAAGCACTTTCCAACTCATTTGCCAAATTGGCCTGAATTTGTGTAAAAGACAGCCAGCTTTCTAGTAATCGATTTTGCTCGTTTAATTTCATGTTATCTCCACCTGTATTCGAATAAACTATTGCAAACGGTCTTATACCGTTTGCACCTTGTTAATAATTAATTGTAACCACTAAAACTTTTACTAGTCAAATACAATATGAAAAAAGAGGATATTCTAATTATTTTCATTAGAATATCCCCTATCCTTCAATTTTTACCCTCTACCTGCTTGAAAAGATGGATATTTTGTCATGCCTCCGTCTGCAAATAAAGTAATGCCTGTTACATAACTCGATTCAGTGGAGGCCAACCATGCTGCAACAGCCGCAATTTCTTCTGGTTCTCCAATATAGCCTAAAGGAATCATACTTTCTACATCTTTACGTTTTTTTGGATCTGCAAATTTTTCTGCATTAATCGGTGTATTAATGGCACCAGGACCTATACCATTTACGCGGATTCCTTTTGGAGCATATTCCAATGCTAATGTTTCTGTTAACATTTTTATTCCGCCCTTACTTGCAGCATAATGAACAAATGTCGGCCATGGGATTTTTTCATGAACACTAGACATGTTAATAACATTTCCTTTTATTTCATTTTCGATAAAGTATTTTATTGCTTCACGACTTCCTAAAAATGCGCCTGTGAGATTGGTTTTGATCACTTTTTCCCAATCCTCTATAGACAATTGATGAGACGGAACAGCATTTTCGATTCCAGCATTATTAACAAAAATATCTAGCTTTCCAAATTGCTCTATTGCAGTACTGACAAGGTTTATAACATCCTCTTCTTTTGTTATATCTCCTTTTGCAATAACAGCTTTTCCTCCAGCTTCTTCTACTTCCTTTTTTACAAGCAATGCTTCTTCCTTTTTTGAGAGATAATTTATCACGACATGACATTTTTCTTTTCCAAAACGAACTGCCATTGCCCGACCCAGCCCTGTAGAACCGCCAGTAATGACAACTACTTTCTCTTGTAGGTCTGAATACAAAATAAATCCTCCTCCATAAATTATCTTTTAGCTAGTCCTAAACATACTACCCCAATAATAATGAAGATAATCCCTATTCCGATAAAAACTAATTGACGCTTCGTTTTCTTTTCTTTTAATAAAAAAATTCCACCTAGTGTTGAAATGACAACACCTGTTTGCGATAAGGAAAAGCTGATTGCCACCCCAACCTTTGGTTGAGAAATAAATAAAAACATATTTCCTGCTGCCCAAAAAAGACCAGGGAAAATATTAAAAATCGCATACTTATTATAAGGTTTATGTTTATATGTAATAATAAAACCGCCTATAAACATTCCGATTGCTTGTGGAAATAATGCAGACCAGCCATCCACTTCAAAAAAACGAGCAATTACTGCATAACCTAAATATCCTACCGTTGAGAAAAGAAGCGTAATCACGCCCTTTTTAAACGTAGTATTTTCTTCCTTGCTTCTATTTTTATCATAAGAGGTGAGAATAATTCCACTTAAAATACATATAATGGCGATTACGCCAAATAGAATGGTTTTTAACGTTGTCCATTCGTGAAAAATCAAGACTCCAAATAGTGTAGTTGAAACAATTTGCAACCCAGTAGAGATAGGCATCGTTTTGGATACACCGATATACTCAATTGATTTGAATTGATTACTTTGTCCAAAAGCCCAAAAAATACCGGAGATCACCCCAACAATAAAAATAGTTGTGTTTAATTGAGGTTGGGCGAATAGATAAATAATAGTAGAAAATAACAACGCTCCTATCGTTGTACCTAAAGTTTGACTATAAGCTCCCCCTCCAATTTTTACATTTAGTAACACAATACTTCCCCAAAAAATGGCGGGAAGAATAGCTAAAAATAAATCCACTGTCATCTAACCTCTTTCTATCCTTATACTTTAGTTATTACCTTTGTTCATCTACTTTAATCAGATGAAAATGGTACAAAATATGATTATTTTACTATGTTCCACTAATAAAAACATAACATAGAAAGCGGTTAACGAGTAGCAATTTTTGCAATTATTCTATTATATTCGACATAACTTTCCAAATTACCCATGTTTGCTTATTGCATCGAGGAGAGTGAAATATATATTAAGGCTTGGGACTGGCACTAGCACATCCATCAAACTACAAGCATTAAAAAAAGGCAGTATTTTTCCGATAACATCGAAAAATACCGCCCATTATATATTAGACTACATGAAAAGAGATTTATTCTATCAATCTAGCTATTTTTATTCTGCACTAACTAATATTTTCACTTGATTTTTTTCGGTAAGTAAAGCTTCGAAACCTTGATCTACTACATTATCTAACTTTATTTTTTTTGTTACTAATGTATCTGCAGAGAAATAGCCTTTTCTCATTAAGTTCATAACAGATGGGAAAATATCACGATAAGCTATAGTTCCTTTTACTGTTTTTTCTTTGATAACAATGTCATTGGGAAGGATTTCTGCTGGTTTTTCCCAAATACTTACGATTATTGTTTCACCAGCAATTTTTGTTGCTTGAATTGATTGTTTTAAAACAACTGGCACACCTGTTACTTCAAATGAAACATCTACTCCACCATTTGTTCGGCTTGCAATCTCTGCAACTACATCTTCATAGTCTGCTGGACTAATAACTGTTGCTCCAAGTTCTTTTGCTTTAACTTGACGTTCTGGAGATAGTTCAATAGCATAAATATCGGTTGCTCCTGCTGCTTTTAATGCTTCAATAGTAAGCAACCCGATTGGTCCGCATCCAAACACTGCAGCAGTATCGCCTGCTTTAATTTTACTTGAGCGAACAGCATACAATGCTACTGCTGATGGTTCTACTAAAGCACCTTGCTCATAAGATAATTCATCCGGTAATTTATGTAAAAGCTCTTCATCGACGGTTACATATTCAGAAAAACCGCCGCCTCCGCCAGAAAGGCCTATAAAGCCCATATTATCATCTAAATTGTATGCACCTTGATGGCCATGTGTTGCAACAATTGGTTCTACTACGACGCGGTCACCCACTTTATAATTTGTAACACCTTCTCCAATTTCCAACACTTCACCAGAAAATTCATGTCCTAAAGTTATTGGTGCTATATCCTTTGTTAACGGATGCGGCTTATCAACTGGAATAAAAATAGGACCGCCTAAATATTCATGTAAATCACTTCCGCAAATTCCACACCATTTTACTTTTAATTTCACTTTTCCTGGTTCTACTTGTGGTTCCTCTATTTCTTCTAAACGTATATCCTTCTGCTTATACCATCTTAAAGCCTTCATGTTCTTACATCTCCTTTGCTTCATGCTATATGTATATTAAAACATATATAGCATATTAAAACGCTTATTTTCCATAAAGTTACTAATTTTGACACAAATTCTCTATCACTTAAAGGCCTTTAAGTCTTTTCATCATAACGAAACATTTTTATTATATTATATATTACAAGTATGGTAAATTTAATTATAATTAACTTTAATTACCTATTACTTAACTACAGGTGGGGATTTAGATGAATATGGAACAGTTGTATTACATTGTGGAAATTGCTGAAACAGGCTCCTTAAAAGCTGCTGCCGAAAAACAAAATATAACGTTGCCAGCGTTAAGTCAGGCAGTAGCAAAACTAGAAAAAGAGATAAATATTGAATTATTTCACCGATCAAGAAATGGATCGTATCCAACAGAAGAGGGTCAGCGTCTTATTAATATCGCCTCAGAAGTAATAATGAAACTACAAGAGTTTAGGAACGAAGCGGAAAGCTATACAAATACGTTAAAAGGTGAAATCAAGATTGCAACGTTTCCAGGTCCAATGGAAGTATTAGTTGAGTTAATAACTGCCTTTAAGAAAGCATATCCTTTTATTCGTGCTTCCATTGATGAAAATAATTCCCAAACGATTATGGATAGGGTATATCACCAAGAGGTTGATATCGGCTTGCTTATATATACAGACGATGATATAGAAAAAAATAAACAACTTGTATTTAATAGACTGCTAGATGGTCATATGATCGTTGCAGTTAACAAAAAATCACCACTAGCTAAAGAATCGCTTATTACAAAAGAAATGTTAAAAAACCAGTCTATTATTCTTTACAATGATCATTGTATTACTGAATTTATAAAAAACTGTGACTTTCTTGCAAATAACATGGAAATTCTATTCACCACAAATAACGTTGAAACGATTCGCAACGCGTTGGAAAAAAATACGGCTATAAATATCGGCTTTGATTATTCCTTTGAAACGGTTACAGGATTATCCAATAGTGACAAATATGTCACCATTAACTTTGCAGAATCACTAGATAAAACATACTATTTCGGATACGTTTATGCGAAAAACAAAACGTTATCACAAATTTCAAAAGAATTTATTTATCGATTAAATAAGTCTATTTGCGGACTGATTACAAATAGATAGAGGCAGACTATATTATTTAGTCTACCCTTAAAAGAAGTTCCGCAGCGTGAATACACTACGCTTCTTGCTTAGCGAGCGCCGAGCCGCTTCGTCGCTACGCTCCTGCAGGGTCTCGTCTGTCTCGCTTTCTCGCAGGAGTCTTCGTGTATTCACGCTGCTCTGCGCTATAAATGTGGAGGCTGCTTCTTTCCATGCGCCATGGTGCAAATTTTGCATGGGTGTCTACCCCGAATTATTTCGTGCTTTGTATAAAATATGTTTTTTTCGTTAACAGAAGTATTGGTTTTCATTAGGAACGTAAAACACTGCCGATAAAAAATGACAATATCCTGATGTCTTCGACGGCAATGTTCATCTAAAACTTCGAAGCCCCTTTATCATTCTGTTAAATGATAAAGGCGCTTCATTCTCTTTTTTATAACTTTCTCCTTTTTGATGGTGCTGATGAAACAATAAAATAACTAATCACTAATACTAAGATTGCACATGTATATAACAGGGTATGTACAGGATTATCATGGTACACAATAATTAAACGCACCATCGCCGTTATGCCAATATAAAGAAAATAACGCAGTGGAAAATGATAATTTTCTTGAAAATATTTAACAATCATCGCGATAAACTCAAAGTATAAAAAGAATATCAATATTCTTTCTAACAGCTCGTAATGGCTTTTCTGTTCTTGGAGAAAGATAGAAAAACGAACAAAATAATAAATTTCTCTACTCATTAAAATACTTAATGTAACGGCAAGCAGCACTAATGATATATTAAGGATCAGTTGAAGAATGAATGAAAGCTTTATCTGTCTTTTTGGTGATTTTTTTTCCACTTTTCTTGATTCCACAATATTCCTCCAAACTAGATATTTTTTCTATATTGTTATTTTACATATAAATGACTTTTCATCATAGAAAAATATACTGAAGGTCCATTAATCCTGAAAAGTTTTTTATTACAACTGAAAATAATTCTACTTTGAAATTTAATCCTCAAATAAATGAATCAACTGTTCTGCTGTATAGGTTGGCGGCTGTTCTATCGCATCTTGTAGATGATAGAGAATAATGGATATTACAATTCCTGATACATAATAACCGAATAATATCTTATCTTCCTTTTCTTCAACTGTATATGCATAATAGTCGGTGAACTGATAAAACATTTCTGCTAGTGGATTTGGCATGCCGCAATCTTTATGAATAAAACTGAAAATGCTAGTATGATCAGATAAGTATGTAAATAATTGATCCAGCTTTTGTTCAATTTGTTGTGTTGTGATGCTTTCTTGGTTGGCGGGAACAGCACAACATTCTATTAATTCCGAACATTCTTTTTTAATAATTGCTTTAAACAAATCTTCTTTACTAGCATAATAGTTATAAATAGAGGCTCGGCGAATGTTACTTTTTTTTGCAATATCTGAAATCGTAATAGCAGAATAATTTTCCTTTTCGATCATTAATTCTATAAATGCGTGATGCACTGCTTCTTCAAATGGATTGCATGGATGATTACTTGTTTTCTTTGTACAGACTGGATTTCCAATTATCCAATCCAGTTGATTTTGATATTGTAATTTGTGAATCTTTTCACAAATGTATTCAGGTGACAAAATCCTTTCTTCGTTCAACCAATACAAACAAACGGAATAATAATATAATGCATGATAATGGGCAGATAAATCATGTTTTTGTGCAAGGGAATCACCTTGTTCTTCTACACAACTTTGCAGGAAAAATTGATGAAAATTAACAAACGGAGCTTTGTTTCTATTCATTAATGTTTGAAAAAAGAAACGGTGTTTCATGATAAAATGGAGAACAGATTTTTCTCTTTTATTTTGCTGATTTACAGTTTTGCTCTTTTTCTCTTGTAGAGATTTAGCAATTGTTTGCTTTAATTCTTTTTTCATACCTTCAATAATATCATTAAACAGAGCATATTTATCTTTATAATATTGAAACATAATACTTCGGCTTACATGTGCTTGTTCTGTAATTTCTTTTGTTTTTATATAGCGTATATCTTTTTTCATTAGCAAGTCCATCATCGTTTGTTTTAAATTCATAATTGCTCGTGAGTCTATTTCATTTGTACATGACATTATTCTTCCCCCTATTGATAATAAAACACTTTTTCATTAGGAATATGTCGCAACACTCTTCTTTTCTGTTTTCTTTCATAAGGAAAACTATAATTGTTTAACATCCAATATATTCTATAAAACGGAAGAAACAGGTAAATACTCCACCTTATTGTTATACCATAATATACCATATTAAAAAATGACGATTTTGTGAACACAACTAAAAATTTATTTGGGATATGTACGTATTCAAGTATAATCGCAAAACGAGACGAGAAGTTAAAGTAAGGGTAGAATGATATTTATAGTTTAAAATAAAGGCTCTGTTAATGCTATTGTTGATTTTCAAAAGGTCAGGGAATCCACTCCCTTTCCGCGGAAAGCCTAGTGTATTCACGCTGCGGAACTTCTTTTCAAGGTAGCCAAAATAATCATTTTGAGGAGGAATTTTATGCTGACAGGCAAAAATATTTTATTGATGGGAGGAGATTTCCGCCAAAAAGAAGTCATAAAAACATTAGCTTCATTACAGGCAACCGTTTATTTAATTGGTTTTGATGAACTAGAATATGTAGCTGACAATGTCATTTATGTAAAAAACACAGAGGCCGCTTTCAACATCATGGATGGGATTCTTTTACCTATTCCTGGCGTAAATGACAGCGGGGAGATTGAATCAAGTTTTTCATCGTCAGAAATTTTTTTTACCAACGAAATGTTGGAACAAACAAAAGAAGACTGTGTTATTTATACGGGAATCATCACCCCTTTTTTACACCAATTAGTAGAGAAAACCAATAGAAAACTAGTAGCTCTTTTTCATAGAGATGATGTTGCCGTTTTAAATTCTATTCCAACTGCTGAGGGTGCATTAATGCTTGCTATTCAGCACACAGCTTTTACTGTGCATCATGCAAAGGTGATGGTTTTAGGTTTCGGGAGAGTCGGCACAACAGTAGCGAGAGTTTTTTCGGCTGTTGGTGCGAAAGTGAGTGTATGTGTGAGGAAGCCTGCTGATGCTGCCCGAGTGAAAGAAATGGGATTAACGCCTGTATTCATGCAGAATCTGTCTAATATTACAGCAGAAATAAATATTTTCCTAAATACAATTCCTTTTTGCATTTTAGATGCTGCTATTATTTCCCGCATGTCAAAAGATACCCTTATTATTGATCTTGCTTCTAAGCCAGGAGGAACGGACTTTGCTTTTGCCAAAGAAAAAGGAATCAAGACGATATGGGCATTAGGGCTGCCGGCAAAAGTTGCACCAAAAACAGCTGGAGAGATTATCGGGAATGTTCTGTCTGAATTAATGCAAGAAGCATAATCTTTAGACAGCTCAGTAAATAAATAAAGGAACGAACATATTTACTCAATGATTCGTTCCTCTTACTTTACCTATCAAGATTTTAAGATATCATCAATTTTTAAAAGCTCTTCTTCGCTAAAATCAAGATTTTGTAAAGCTGCTACATTATCTTCAATTTGGCTGACTTTGCTTGCTCCAATTAAAGCAGATGTGACTTTTCCTCCGCGAAGCACCCATGAAAGGGCCATTTGTGCAAGACTTTGACCTCGCTCACCTGCAATTTCATTGAGTTTTTTTACACGATGAATGATTTCTTCTGTGACTTGATTTTCTCCTAAGAACCCTGTTGGTTTTGCTGCTCGCGAATCAGTTGGCACTCCTGACAAATATTTATTTGTTAATAAACCTTGTGCCAACGGGCAGAAAGCGATAGATCCGACGCCATTTTCCTCTAAAACATCCTGCAGTCCATCTTCTATCCATCTGTTAAAGATGGAATAGCTAGGCTGATGGAGAAGCAGAGGAGTTCCTAATTCATTTAATATTTTTACTGCTTCTTTCGTTTGTTCCGTACTATAACTGGAGATGCCTACATACAATGCTTTTCCTTGACGCACGATCTGATCAAGCGCTCCCATTGTTTCTTCCAACGGAGTATCAGGATCTGGACGGTGAGAATAAAATATATCAACATAATCTAGACCCATTCTTTTTAAGCTTTGATCAAGGCTTGCAATCAAATTTTTTTTAGAGCCCCATTCACCATAAGGACCTGGCCACATATAAAACCCAGCTTTTGAGGAGATGATCATTTCATCTCGATAAGGAGCAAAATCTGTTTTTAACATTTTTCCAAACATTTCTTCTGCAGAGCCTGCTGGGGGACCATAATTATTGGCAAGATCAAAATGCGTAATGCCTAAATCAAATGCCCTTCTAAGCATGGCTCGGCCATTTTCATATGTATCTACTCCGCCAAAATTATGCCAAAGTCCTAATGAAATTGCCGGAAGCAATAAACCTGAACGCCCAGTCCGATTATATTTCATCGATTCATAGCGATTTCCGTCTGCTTTATAAACCATTGTATCCTCTCCTTATTTTAAACAAATTGGACATAAAATGAACTTTAAAATCAAGCGCTTTCATTTCTTCTATCATACTATGCATCTTTCATTTTTACTAGCAGGATAAAAAAAGTAGCACAAACCATGCCTTGGTCTGTGCTACTAACTTAGTATGTTTTGTCTA
>NZ_JBQTCX010000016.1:0-101715 GCF_052663115.1 Niallia yueguangensis | reverse complement strand
GGCCAGTTTCTTGAATAACTATAGGTTTACCTCATATTTATCCCGTTATGTTTTATTTTTCTCCCTTTATTGGAGGTATAAATGTAAAGAAAAGCAAGAAGTCCATATATGATACCTCCTAACAAGAAAAACGGTTCAACAATTATTAATAGTAAAGAAAGTGATTCTGATTCTAACAAGCTTTGAATTATCCCTGCACCACCGCGCAAACCCAATACCACACACGCTCCCCATGCTAAAGTGAGCAACAACCAGGATGGAAACCTTTGTCCCCATGCTTGAACAAGTGCAAGTGCAGTAAATGCAGCAATTATACATAGGGCAATTGCAATCAGATTAATGATGAATAACACTTCGCCCATCGTCCTGCCTTCAAATCCTAAAGTGCCTCCTGCAGCCCAGTAAATGTGGATTAACCCGAATAGAGTCGACCAAACAAAAGCTGCATAACCAGTAAAAACCAACCACCTCTCTGTTTTGTCCAGAGGATGACGATCATTATTGTTTTTGATTTTAGTAACTCCTTTCATTATGAGGGATAACAGAACAAGACAAACAAAAATAACAAAATAACTTTTTTGATAATTATTATTTCCCCCAAGAATTTTTGATTACTTTTTTATATTACCATTATAAGTAAATTTAACCACTTAGTATTCATTATTTCAATACTTCCAGAGTCTATTTAAATGTCAGTCTTAAGAATTAGATTAAAAGAATAATCAAGCCAAACTATGAAATGGCTGTTCTTCCACTAAAAGGCCCAATCCATTAAGAAGAGCGCATTTCTCGCTCCAGAAATGCGCCCTTTTCTTGAATAAACAAAAAGCTGATATTAGCTGGTATTGTTCAATTAACAATCCTTAACCGTTGTCAAGGATTGTTAACATTCTTGTCCCTTGTATAGTGAGTCTTAATATTTTGTCAGTTCAAACGATGGACAATTTCATATTGATTTCCACAGGGGTCTTCAAAATAAAATGCATAATAAGTAGGGCTAATTGGAAATAGTTTAGGGCCACTGGTAATCTTCCCACCAATTTCTTTAACAAGTTGGGCAAGCCTGTCAACTTCCTCGCGGTCTTTCGCCCAAAACCCAATGAGATTTCCATTAGGTTTATGTGTAGAGTCTTCAGTAATAGCGAAATAAGCTACACTTGGAAGATTCCCTTCGGCAGTAAACACTTTCCAATTTATACTGTGAAACGTTTGAGTAAACCCAAGCTCAGGAAGAAACTTCTCATAGAACGGCAAGGCTCTCTCCAGATTAGTTACTCTAAGGTCGATGTGACTAAATGGATTCATCACCTAAATCCTCCTTTAAATATTCAGGTTTTAAAATTGTATTTAAATGGAATTTTGCAATCTTTCTCTTATTCCCTCTAGAACTTTTTCCCAATATAATTTCATTTCTTCTCTAACATTCTTATCGGAGAGATTCTCTTGATGAAAACTAATCGTTGTTTTATTACTTACTTTCGATATAATACGGACTTGAACAGTAGAAGGTCTTTCCCATTCTTCTTTTTTCCAAGTTAGACGAAGCTGTTGTAACGGTTTAACAACCCGGATTTCCCCTGTCCCTGTTTTCGTAATGTATTTCTGACCTGTTTTAAGAATAATGCTAGTACTTTCTCCCAACCATAAATTCAATCCTTCTTCAGAAGTAATAAACTCCCAAGCTTTCTCCTGTGAGATAGGGAAAGTCCTTCTAACCCCTACTTGAAATCCAACGCTTTTCGTTTGTCCAATAATTCTATGGTTATCCATTTCTTCACCTCCCAATCTTTAACGATTTTTTGTTAGTGACTGTTATTTCGATTTACTTTCTAATAATTCCTTCTCTTGTTCCGCAATATGGCCCTTTTGTGGAATAAAAAGACGAACAGGAAGGGCACCTTTCTCCAATCAATACTAAAACTTTTTATACACCTCTGCGTAAGCCACTTTCAACTGCTCTCTAAGTTGTTTGTTATCATCTTCTAATTTCTTGACCTTCCGTTTCAGTGATTCAATAAGAGCATCCTTGTTGCTCTCATTCATTTCTCGCTTAACTTGTTTTGGTGTAGGTGCTTGTGATTGTTGTTGCCTTAATACTTCAATCCGTTCACGAATATCGACATTGTTGTATAGCGTTGCTTTCGTCACACCTGATTCACTTGATACGCTGTTAAAATTTATTCTTTCATTAGCTCGTATGAGCCTTTAAATGGCTTCGTCTACTTTCTGATTGGTGTTAGCTTTCCGTTGGGCGTGGATGCTCTTCATGTGGGCTAAACGGTCATATTTAGCCATTCGTTACACCTTGCTTTCTTTTCATCCGATCTTGTCTACCAAAAATTATGTTTCCTTCTTGAATTGTACTTAAAATCCCCTTATAGCGCTCTAAGTTTCTTTTGTTTTTCTCTGCAATATCTTCACGACTACGTTGCTTTGATATATCAATGGCTTTGGAAGTTGTTTGAATGAGTAATTCATATTTTTTTACATCTAATTCTGAAAAGCCGATGGCTAAGTCCTTACAAGGACTTCCACCGTTACACGTTAGACAAGGCGGTGCTTCCATGTGAGGGCAATTGCCATTTAAACGAGCGTGACAAGTTCCATAGGGGTTGTCCATCGCATTTAATTTATGATCTTGCCACAAGGCATCCAAAACATCATTAGGAATATCTTCGCCAACCTTGATTTCTTGTACCTCCCCGTTCAAATCAAAACTGAACACCCCTTGATTTATGACTTCCTCAAATGCTTTTCTTTTAGTATCATCCAATAATTTTGCATATCGCAAGGTCATTTCAGGGGAGGCATGGGCTAATAATTCTTGTACCGTTAAAATATCCGCACCACCGTTTAACATTTTAACGGCATATGTATGTCGGAACTGATGGAGTTTAAAATGAAATACAACTCCGTTCTCATCGACAATATTCTTTTGTTTTGCTAACCCATTTAACTGCATTTGAACCCAATTTTGAGAAAATGGTCTCCCCTTACGGGAACCACGATAGCGAATAAAGATAAAATCTTCGGGATTATTGTCTTGATTGCTATTCTCTTTTGATTGTTGAATTAATACCGCAAGGATATTGGCCAATTCTTCGTCAATGGGAATTCTATGTCCTTTCACATAGGTTTTCTCGATGTCGGTTACAATTGAGTATTTGCCATTTAGCTTTTCTAAGCAATCAGAGGTTAAGCCTAATACATCTGAAATGCGTAATCCCGTTTTAAAGGCAACCCACACGGCAGGAATGACTTCTTTGTGTAAGTCATTGATGTGAGTGAATAGTTGTTCCAATACAGTGTCAGGAATATAATCAATTTGGTCAATTGATTTTTTTCTTCGTTTCGGCTTATCTTCTGGAAAAAGTAACAATTTTACATGAATTTCAGGGGCGATGTCATATTCATACCGTTGAATGTCTTCGAGAAACTTTCCCACTATTTTTAGTACCTCGGATATATACGCTTCAGGATGTGCATTCTTTTGTGTTAGGTTGCTTTTGGCGTATTCATGCATCCACTGAATGTATTGTTCCATATGGAAACGTTTCAAGCCTTTTAAATCATTCCAAGCTGGTTCGAGCGAAAACACAAAAGATAGGAATTTTGGTAAAACCTTTAAGTAATTTCGTGCTGTACTCCAAGAAAAATTATTTTTACTTAGTAAGCGTTGCTTGATGTATTTTTTAACTTGCTGACGCATTCTTACCTGTTCGATTTTCGTGAAATCAATATAATAATTAGAATCGCTCTTAACATAATCAATCCCATATTGATCATGTAGAACTCGTACGTCCCATCTGTCTTTTTCCCATTCTTCACAAATGTCCGTTAGTTCAAAAAAACTTGAATGTAACAGTCGCAAAAAGTTTACTACGGGCGTTTTGTGTTTGTATTTGCCACAGGTCATGTGTTTTGAAGTTCTTTGTGTCTTAATTCCTTGCGCTTTTAACCAAAACATCCATTCTCGATCTGCTTTTTCAATGTCCAAATCAAGTAGGGAATGGAGAGTAGGGTATTTTTGATTCATGAACAAAGTTAATTTAGACAAGCATTTTGATTGTCCATTAAAAACAGTTCCTAGAGACCATTCATCTTTAAATAGCCTGTGATACCATACATACTTCACTTCTAAGTTGACCTTAGGGCTCGTGAATTGGAAATAAACATTTTGGGCTGAGCCTTTATAGTTTTCTACCATTTCTTTGAACTGCCTAATCTCACCTAAAAAGTCAACATTCCATGTATCATTGACTAAAAAATAAGGGTTCTTCACTTGCTCCATTATGATAGAGCCATCTTTATGAACTGTTCTCATATGATATGTTGACAACTCTTGTTGTAATCGTTCGTGGAGGCCCAATTTCCTTGTAAGCACCTGTTGAATATACTCCATCCTCTTAACACCCTTCAGTTCTTTTTGTTTATCTCAAATGCTTGCTGTGCTTTTTCCCAATCCTCACGAATTTCCTCCTCCGAAGGATGAAGGTATAGGTTCATCGTCGTTTGAATTTGAGAATGCCCCAAGCGTTCTTGTACTTGTTTAATATCTTTCGTTTTCTGGTAGAACATCGTTGCGTGTGTGTGACGAAATAGGTGAGGGTGAACGGTCATCCCTGTTTTCTTCCTCAAACGCTTAAAAAGGGCTTCTACATCTCCAAATGTCATTGGTTTTCCAATGTTCTTCCCCCGCAGCTTTACAAAGACAAAGTTCGTATCAAAATCCAATTCATCTACAACTTCATACAAATAATCATCATATAAATCCATTAATGCTTGAGATACAAAAATCTCTCGTTCGCCTGTTTTTAGCTTTGCCCCATTTTCTAATTCTCCTCGATCCACCAATCGAATACGATGGCCTTTTTGATAATCCACCTTAAAATCTTCTATGAATAGAGAAAGGACTTCTCCGATACGCAACCCTGTTTCAAATAACACTTGAATAAGAAATTTATCTCTTATATTCGTTGTTGCCTCGAATACTTGATGTACTTGTTCTTTCGTTAAAGTTTCAACTCTCTTACGAGGTTCCTTTAGTTTCAGTACATTTCGTACAGAAGGCTTGTCTCTGTTTATATGATGTAGGAAACTCTTGTAACGTAATCTTCCCCCTGTGAAGATTTGTTTCATTAACTTTTCAACCATGTCATTTTGTAGTTCTTCATTTCTGTACAAGTAATCATAAAGATTTGTAACAGCCGTAACCGTCAGGTTAATTGTCTTTTCCGTTTTCTTTGCTTTAATTAGTTTAAGAGAAGTAACTTTTGTACTTTCGTATGGGCTTCTTAGCCAAGCAACAAATTCCACAAAGTCCTCTAGCCCTATGTATTTATAATCTTTATTTGTTTCTTCTAAATAAGTAAAATACTGTTTCAATGAGTAACAGTAGGTTTTTTGTGTATTGCTGCTTTTACCTGTCGTATCTAAATATTTAATGTACTTTAATACAGGAAGAATAGGAACTCCACTCCGATCTAAAAGCATATACCGTTTGTTTCCATTCTCTAATAGAACTTCTTGAACCCTCATTATTAACTTCTCCCCTTACAATATAATTCCATATTCATGTATCAATTATATATTATACATTTAATACCAAATAAAAATGGTATGTATAGAGATTACAATATATAAAAAAATAGTGGATAATCTATGTAATATTAAACATAGCATCCACTATTTATTATAGTACGGTTAACCGTAGCAACCTAAAAATTTCATCTATTATACTGAATAAACTGCATTACATAAATCAATTGTAAACTGTCCTGCCATACCTTCAAAAGCAGTATTTGTAAAAGATACTACTGTAATCTCTTTTATTGGATCAACAAACCAAGAATGTCCATATGCTCCGCCTAACCTCCACGTACCTATCGACTCTTTGGTATTTGCTTCTTTGGGATTCTTTAAAATAGTAAATCCTAAACCAAACCCTCTACCAGGCCAATTATCTAGATCGAGGTCTCCAGTTTGTATTCGCAGCATCTCTTTTTTTATTTCTGCTGGTATTAAAGATTCCCCGGCTCTTAACTCCTCAAGAAATTTAATAAAGTCTAATGCTGAACCATTCATTCCAGAACCCCCTGATGGAAAAGCATCTTTATCAAAAGATCGTGCGGGTTCAAATTTAATCCCTGCAGTTCCCTCAAAAACTTGTGCTATTTCTATTTCTTCCATCCGTTTTGGGATTGGTGAGCCAGATAAATATGGGGTAACTATTCTGTTATTATCCTTAACATGAAATGTTGTATCAATCATATTTAACGGTTCAGTAATATATGACTTCACTAAAGCTGGTAATGAAGTGTTAGTAGCTTTGCTAATTACTGCACCAAGAACGTCTGTAGCTATAGAATATCCCCATTTTGTTCCAGGAGAATACAGTAATGGTACAGTGGAAAGTCTGTACATGTTCTCTTCTAGAGAAAGTCCTGATCGATCCATTCCATCTGAAACACCGGCTTTCTTATAAGCTCCTCCTTCTTGTTCCAAAAATCCATACGTTAAACCAGCTGTATGAGAAAGTAAATGTCTGATTGTAATTTTAGCCTTATCACCATTTAATAATTTTGGTTGAAAATATGGAAGCCATTTTGTTATTTCATCCTCTAATTGTATTATTCCTTTTGAGACTAAAATTAACGCTGCTGCAGAAACCATTGGTTTGGTCACAGATGAAAGGCGGAAAATCGAATCTTCTTTCATTTCTTTGTTTTCTTCTCTATCCGCATATCCTGCTGCACGTTTATAAACTATCTCACCACCTTTACTAACTATGGTCACAGTCCCAACAATATTATTACTTAAGATTGAATCATTAATTACTTGATCTACTCTATCATTCAAGAGCGAAATTTCTTTGTCTGTAGCAAACATTTTTACACACACCTTTCATATATCTTTATCACTCCTTAATTATATAAAAGCAAATCCAAGGAATGAATATAAATAAAAAGGTATTTCCAGAAAAATAATTTTAAAACAAAGTTTTTAAATGTTATTTCCTTATAAACTATAAGCATATGTATAACCGGATGTTTCTAAAGATGATTCGTTAATCGATTTATCATTATTTAATATTCTATATGTAAAAATTAAAATGAATTTATCATTATATTTTAAAAGTCATTTATTTTTAGCGTTTATAATTTTAAGTGTATAATCCTAATATACATGCAATATATAAGGAGAGGGTTTAATATGGATAGCATTGATAAAGATATTCTCATACATTTACAGGAAGATGCTCGGTTATCAATGACTTCGATTGGTAAACTAATTGGCTTATCGCAGCCAGCGGTAACTGAAAGAGTGAAAAGACTGGAAGAACAAGGGGTTATAACAAACTATAGAACTATTGTTTCTAATGAAAAAATCGGTAAACTCACTGTAGCATTTATTCTTTTCCGTACAACTCAGTGCAATAACTTTGTGGATTATTGTGAAAAGAATCCACAAGTTGTTGAATGTCATCGAATAAGTGGAGAATATAATTATTTAATTAAGGTAGTTGTAGATTCAACCAAAGCAATTGAATTATTTGAAAATGAAAGTATGAAATATGGTAATTCAACTACCTTAATTTCTCTCTCTTCACCTATAGACTATAAACCTTTATTACCTTCGAATTAAGTATAAGAAATTAAATCCCTAAATACGTTATTTCCGATAGTTTTAAAAACGTTCAATGTCAGTATAAAAAAGAGAGGAACTTATGTTAACGGGTTCCGTTTCCTATCGCAAAACGTAAATTTGCAATTAAAAATGTAAAGTAAAATGTATATCAAAAAGCACCGCAAAATGCTGTGCCTTTTGTTTTAAGAAATAAAATAGCTCAGTTCATATATGAACTGAGCACTTCTCTTTATTTATTTTTGCTGCCTGTTCAACCAACGGACCATTAAGAATAATTAATCGAGCAACCTTCTATTGATAAATACATGCGTAATGGTTAATAAAACCAACATAGCAACTACAATAACAGTTGCTTCATAAGGGTAGTCAATAAAACTATGGATAACTACTAACAATCCTAACGGTAGAAAAAAAGCTCCCCCTGTAACTTTACCTAATATGGATTTATTTTTAATGTTTTTTTCATTAAACCCAGCTAATAACCACGTTTGCTTTTTCACAGCTGCCAAGTATGAAACAAGTAAAAGAGCTATACCAATAATTAATAATCCGTAGTCCATCTTTGAACCTCCCAAAACCGAAATTATTTCCCGATACTTTATTTACGATTCTAGATAAAAAAAGTTCCCTTTTTATTCAACTAATGCACTCATTAGTTTAAGAATCACTTCACAAACTCTTATCATAATTCTACACTTATAACGATAATACCTCTGGATTTTGAAGTTACCAAAGAGCGTTCCAAAATGGATAAGCTACGCCTAATATCCTGCAAAAAGGCATTCACTGAATTGTCATTAGCTCTTACAATGAGTCTTGGCTAAATGCTCATTTGATAACTTTGAGGAATCCGTAAGAACATCAATGTAACGGCTCCCGCGGTCTGCCATCGCAATAGCGATGTTCAATCTTATTTGATTTATGGACATTATAATGGGTCCCGTCTGGTGCAATTTTTGTTTCGTAAAACTTGTGTACAGCTAGTCTCCTTTTCAAATATTCTACAGCTATTTCATAATCAGATTGTTCCGATAAACCATTGGACTCTGCCCAATCCCTTAGATACTTATTTGAATCAATAAATTCCTGGAAAGCTGCTTCTCTCGAAAGTGTTTTGTCAAAGGTATTAATAAAATGATGTAATTTTCCCTGCTGAATCTCAACCGAGAAAGCCTTTTTTATTGCGGACTTCAGCACCATATCATCATCACTAACCATACGCCACTTTTCCGTTTTTACCATTTCTTTGATAAGGAACATTTGAGCCATCGCAGTATATGTGTGATTAATGTTCATAATTAATCTGTTCTACAATGATTCAACTGTTCTATCCATCACCCTTTAAAATAGAGTGAAAACAACACTTTTTTTAGTATAAATCTGGAATGGATTTTAATTGGAGGTTATGATCATGGCAGAATACACGATTTTTGCTTTAGTTTTTGCAGCTTCTGCATCAACACCTGGTCCAGAAACTTTAGGAATTTTATCTAGAGCTCTGTCTGGCAGACCTTTTGCAAGCTTGCCTCTTGCTTTAGGAATTATTATTGGAAAATTAATCATGCTAACAGCAGCAATTCTCGGTTTAACTGCCTTGGCGGAAATACTTGGACCTATATTCGTGGTGTTAAAATATTTTGGAACAGCCTATCTATTCTGGCTAGGCATTAAAAAATGGAGAAATGCTAGTAAGGTCTTTGAAATGAAAAAAAATTCAAACCCTATAAATTTGACTATTGAAATAGGATTGGGTCTTGTATTGACTCTTTCTAATCCTATTGCCATTGTTTTCTATATAGCTCTCCTTCCAGGTGTGGTTGATGCCTCTAATGTGACATTAAACAGCTATATTATACTGTGTTTCATCATTGTTTGTATGATGCTTATTATTATGATCGGGTATAGTTTGATAGGAGTAGCTACGAAAAAAATGTTCTCTTCCCCAAACTTTAAGATACATTTTGATCGATTAGCAGGTGCATTGATGATTGGCGCAGCAATCTTGATGGTAATTAGATAAGCATGCTATTTATTTGTTCTCTATTAATTGTTTAGTGGATTAGGAGTATTGGATGGGTGAGTCAAATGACTATAAAGAAAACATGAATTTTTACAACCTAAACTACCCTCCTCCTTCCCCTATTGTTATTCATTAAAAAGTTAATGCAAAGGAAACGTCATATAGGCGTTCCCTGGCACTGACTTTAGTTTAAATAACTGCTTAATCTTTAAAAAACTTTTTAACTTTTCTATTCTTTCATATCGTTTTGCGCAAATCCTTTATTACTAAAAAAATAGTAGCTGCAAAAGTTTTTTTCATTTATTTCCCTTTCATTCCCCGCCATCACAATCTCATTAATAGAAGCTAAAAGTTGATTTTGTTCCAAAAACATAAAAACAGCTGGATTCTCCATTGCTAGCTTATCAATTTCCTTTACAACATTAAATAATTGAATAATAGATTGATGCATGAAATCGCCCCTTAACTGCTTTTTATTTATGGCTGTTTTCTCAAAATTTGTTATTTTCACATAAAAAATTGGAGATGAAGTACTCAGCAGACTGAATACACGTAGACTCCTGTGGGAATGCGAGAAAGACGAGACCCCGCAGGAGCGTATGCGACGAGGAGGCTCGACGCTCGCCCACGGAAAGCGAAGTGTATTCAGGCTGCGAGTTTATAAGCAACAATCTTTACGAAAACAGCCTTATCTATTAATAATTTCAAACCTTTCATTTCCATGTATTTCATCATTATATAAAATTGCTCTGAACAAATTCTGAACACTTTTAACCATTCATGAATCGTTTTTGTAAAACAATACTCTGGCTTAAATGTAATAAATGGAGAAGAGTATGTGGATAATAAAAAGAAAAAGGGATTGGGGTTTTCATGGATTTTTTTCACGGTCAAGAATCGCTTACTTCTATTCAATGGATTTTAAGAGCTATTGTATCATTCTTCTTTTTAATTTTTGTGACAAAAATAATGGGACAGCGATCTATTTCACAGTTAAGATTACTCGATTTTGTCGTTTCATTAGTTATTGGAAATGTCATTGCCCACCCTTTGTCTGATGAACAACTAGGATTAAAAGGATCGATGATAACGATAACAGTACTCATGACACTCTATTTGATTGGTGTATATTCCACCTTAAAATGGCACAAGCTGCGTATCTTTTTTGATAAACCACCCTATGCTATCATAGAAAATGGGCAAATTCATTATAAAAATTTAGTTAGGGCAAGGATATCGATTGATATTTTATTGTCAGAGCTGCGTAAAAATAAAATTAAAGATGTTCAAAACGTTTCCCTTGCTCTATGGGAGCCTGATGGCACTATTTCGTTTTTTTTATCCCCTGCCTACCAAACAGTAACACCAGATGTCATGCATCTAGCAACAAAACCCTTTACATTTCCGAGAACCATTATACTAGATGGAAAAATTGATAAGAAGCAGCTAGACCAAATGGGCAAAAATGAAGACTGGTTAAAAAACAAAATTAACACTAGCTGCAATTCGAAAATAAATGATATCCTATTAGCAACGATTGATCATGAGGATAATCTGAAAATTTTTTTGTATAGATAAATGACACCTAAGAAATATTGCTTAAACATAGAAACTAAAAAAGGATAGCAATAAAAATTTCACATTTTATTGCTATCCCCGCTATCACTCAGTCAATGAGAAAAACCCATTACCATTTTTTATTTTAATAATTCTCCCGTATCTCCCGTTTTTATCCCTGCTGCATTAGCTTCATCTGTATCAATATGCATATCTAAAGCGTAAGTGTCTTTTACACGAATTAATACTTGATGGAAAATCAGTTCTCTTTCTCCACTCACTTTCACACGAACGTATTGTCCATCCTCCACATTAAATGTTTCAGCATCTTTTGTCGTCATATGAATGTGGCGCTCTGCAATGATGACTCCTTTATCAATCGTCAACTCCCCCTTTGGACCAATAATAGTTATTCCGGGCGTACCATCGATATTACCAGAGGAACGTATTGGCGCATTGATCTTTAGGTGAAAAGCATCCGTTTTCGAAATTTCAATTTGGGTCGCTTTTCTAATCGGTCCGAGAATTCGCACATTAGCTATCTCCGATTTTTCTGTTTTTATCGTCACCGTTTCTTCAGCCGCAAATTCACCAGGCTGTGATAATTCCTTTTTGCTAGTCAATTCATAGCCTTCTCCAAACAGCTTTTCTAAATCCTCTTTTGTTAAGTGAATATGTCTGTTCGATACACCAATAGGGATTTGCATCATTTTTGAACTCCTTTTTTATATTGTATTTTACTTTTCCCCTAATGGATGATGGTTAATTAATTTTCATCCTATATTTGATTCAGTCAACCTGCTGCTATTCAATTACATCCGCTAGTATAAAGTTCAATTTGTATGTACGAATAGTTTGTTTTTGCCAAGGCAGCATCTGATAGACATACCTTGGCACCAATTTTTAACCCCCGAAGAACTTTTTAAATTTTTCTAATTCCTCTTTACTGTACTTTTTTGTTTTATCAAAATATGGATTGTCCTCTAATGAATTTTTGGGGTCCAGATTTGTATTTACTGAAAAAACTGGCTGCTCATTGCCTTCTGCAATAACTCGATCATCTAAACTGTCAAAGTCAGGCATATTGGAATCTTTATTATTCACCATTGTTTACACCTCCTATAAAGTAGGGTAAACTTTTGGTTTAATTTTATGTACGATAAAAAAGTCTCATTCATAAAAGAATAGATTAATGTCTATCTTCACTTCCTGCTGTTTCACATAGCGCAACTGTCTCTATGGCGTTTTTTACTAAATAATGATCTACACTCGCTAACATTGCCTTTCCTCCATTAATCATCGCCCTCTCGTCGAAATCGAATTTAGGGTGGTGATGTGGATAAACAGCATCTATTGATTCATTACCTGCTCCTGTAAAAAATAGCATACCTGGTTTCTTTTCCAGATAGTTGGCAAAATCTTCACTAACTAATAGGGCAGGCGCCTCTTCAATTTGCAATTCTGGCAAAGATGCTTTAACAGAACTGGAAAATACATCTGTTTCTTCAGGATGATTGTAAACACCTGATACACCATGATAGTAATCAAATTCGTAATCAGCCTGCGAACTTAAGCATATGCCTTTAATAGCATCATTCATAGCAGCTTCTACTAATTGCTGCACTTCTTTTTCATACGTTCTGACCGTTCCTTTTAAAACAGCTGTATCTGCAATTACATTAGCAGCATCCCCAGCATGAATAGATCCAATGGATATAACAGCTGTTTTCTGAGGATGAACTCTTCGACTAACAATATATTGAAGCTGGTTGATCAACTGACCGGCAACAGCAATAGCATCTATCGTATCGTGGGGGGAAGAACCATGTCCCCCTTTCCCTTTTATTTTTATTTGAAACAAATCCCCTGCAGCAGTTGTATATCCTTTTGTATATGAAATCGTTCCTGTAGGAATTAAACTCCATAAGTGGTTGCCAAAGACAATATCTACTTCTTCCAAACAATTATCTGCAATCATTTTCTTCGCTCCACCGCCGCCTTCTTCAGCATGCTGAAAGAGCAGAACTACATTTCCAGCTAATTGTTCCCTATTTTCCTGCAATACTTTACTCACTGCTAAAAGAATAGCAGTATGTCCATCATGGCCACAGGCATGCATAACACCATCGATTTTAGATTTATATGGAACTTCTTTTTCGTCCTGAATAGGCAACGCATCAAAGTCAGCCCTTAATGCAATTGTTTTCCCAGGTTTTGCTCCTCTAATAATGCCGACTACTCCCATGCCGCCAACATTTGTCCTTCTTTCAATTCCATATCCAGATAAGATGGAAGCAATTAGCTTGGAAGTCTTATACTCTTGATTTGTAAGTTCGGGATATTGATGCATATGTCTGCGCCATTCAACCATTTTGTCAAACATTTCTTCCAATTGTTGATTCCAAATGTTCAGCATATACCTTCCTCCTATGTCGTAGCTTTAAGAAGATTGAACAGTCGTCTAATTTATCGACTGCAATCATCTTTCTTTATTTTCCGAAAATTAAATATATAAAAACAGTATACAAAATATAATCGTTGAAAACAAAAATAAAGACCCCTAAAGACAATGCTTAAGGAGTCATTTTTACTTATAACGTCTTTTAAAAATGCTGATTTATTGTTTAATTTGATTTCTTTGAATAAAACAAGCTAATTAATTCGCTGATTGTTTTTACTATAAATCTTAATTTCATAAGGATCATTTTTCACTTTTTCTTTTATTGAATCAGATGAAAGAAAATCATCGATGACTTTTTCAAGCTGCTTGCCAAACTCTTTTGCATTTTTGTCTGAACTAGACAATGTGGTATACACTAAAATCTGTGGTTTTAGATGTACAGAATAGCCTAGCATATGCACTTTATATTCTTTTTTGCCCATTAAATCTTCCTCAATAATATGAAGGATGTCAATCAACCTTTTTTCTTGATCCCTTTTTACCATATCTACTTTTTTTATGCTTAAAGAAACATGTTCCATTTTATATCGTTTAAAAATATCATTTACTACTTGCTTTAGTTCTTCGGTTCTATTCTCCGTGTTAGGTATATATAGGATAATTGTTTGTGGATCATAACTCATTGAAGAAGCTACATTGAAATTCCTAGCTGCTAATTCCTTTTGAATAACAGGATGAATAATATTAAATTCCTTCGTCGTTTTCTCGAATTCCTTCTGTTCCTGTTCTGACATCTTTGTTTCCTTAAGTCGTCTTGAATCCTTACCATTATCTCTTCTTATTTGTAGAGTATAAGCATCATAATCTTTTGAAAGCAGGATGTTCTTTGCTATTTTCTTTACATCATTTTTCACCGAATCATAATACTCTTTAGACCCATAAATCGTGATATATAATTTTTTTTCTGGATAAATCACCCCTATTACAGAAGTATTATAGCCTTCCGCTCTTAATTCTTTTGAAATGGTTTCCGATATACTAGCCTTTGGTTCAAAAATTTGTCCTAAGTATGGAATTTTTGCTGCTACTTTCGCCATTACGGGAGAAACAAAAGCAGAACCAATAAATAGAGAAAACAATAACACTGCTGCACTGCTAATGTAGAATACTTTTTTGGGCAGATTTCGTTGGTTCCTTTTTCCTGTTTTGATGGCATTTTTCATCACTTGGTTCAATTTGTCTTCAGGAATTTTTATATTGTCTATCTCTTTTTTTACATTGGTATTTAGAAAATCATTCATCAGATGCATCCCTCCTTTAAATCCGATTTCAATTGATGGATTGCTCTATGCAATCGAGTTTTGACCGTTCCTTCTGGACAATTTAATATTTCGGCAATTTGTTTTACTGTTAGATCCTTATAGTACCTAAAAATAATCACAGTCTTATAATGCATATCCAACCGCTTAATTGCTTCTACTAAATCCAATTTTTCTTCCATGTGAAGATTTTGATCATGAATATATCCATCCGCATCACTAAGTGAAACCAAACGATTAGTTTTGTTAATAAAATCTATTGCCGTATTAATTAAAATTCTCGCTATCCATGTAGAAAAATAAGATGACTCTTTTAAATGCTTTATAGAAATAAAAGCTTTACAAATTGTTTCTTGTACAATATCAAGCGCATCTTCTTCATTTTTCACGTATAAATAAGCCATTCGAAAGAGCTTGCTCTTTTCCATTTCGACTAACTCTTGAAATGCTTTTTCATTTCCTCTTTTAGCCTTGTTTATTTTTTTATCCATCGACATGTACTCACCGCCTCTTTTTCTAACCGTTAGACACTACAAATTGCGAAAACGTTTCAAAAAAAACAAAAAATAATTATTTTAAAATAATATAAGAACAATTATAAAGACATCAAAAAGGTGTGCCACAAATGACACACCCATTACATCCATTATCATTGATAAAAAAAGCAAGAAATAAACCTTCTGTCGACTTTTATTTTTCTACGATAAAAAATTCCATTTCCATCAGATAGCTGGAAACATCAAAAAATACTACTGTCGTTTTTTTGTCTTTTTATTATTTAACTTTTCCGCTGCTGTCAGCGGTTCATTTGCAAATTCATGATCAAATTGGTTGGACAAGTTCCCTTTTACAGCTTGTTTTTCACTATTCAAGTTTTTCTTCGATTTGGTCATCTTCAAGCACCTCCATCACGTATTTTACCTAACATGGATAATAATTATGTACGCATTTTAAACTACCTATTTTATAAGAATAGAAAGTACACTAACTATTAACAAAGACCCCATAATAATGTTGAATTGTTTTCTAAAAGCAGATAAATATTTTTGAAAAAGAGAGCCAAATAGACTCCAACAAAAGGTACTAACAAAACCAATAAAAGCCAAAAGCAAGGAATAGAATAATAAGGCCAAATGTGAAGGGTCATAGGGTAGAATAAATGTTGAAACTACTGATAGGGCAAATAGAATTCCTTTTGGATTTATGAATTGTAATAAGATGCCCGATATAAAATTGTTATTGTCTTTCTGTTCTTCCGTATCATTTTCAACATTTTTAGCCATCATAATTTTTAATGCAAGATATAACATATACATTACACCAAGAATTGTCATAAGCAGTTCAATCTTCGGCAGAATGCTTTTAAGTAAAACATTAAGGTAAATACACAGTATCATGATCAAAAAGAAACCGGTACCGACTCCTAGACAAAATCTAATGGTCTTCTTTAACCCATACTTGTTTGCAAATAACATAGCCATAATAGTATTGGGTCCTGGCGTAAAACTAGTGACAAAAACAAATAATAAAAATGATAATATGGACATACTTGCCTCCTTAAATAAAGTTAAGTTTCTGGATAATGCATTACGACCTGAAATACAGTGCCCTCATTTGTTTCGTTGATGTATTGGTGAGTAACATTGCCTTCAAACTTTATTGCTTCACCAGATTTTAAGCAATAAAACATATCCTTAATCTTTAATTTCAATTCCCCTGAAACGACTGTAATATATTCTAGAACTCCATTATTATGTGGCTCAGAAATGTAATTGCCCGTTGCTTTTAAAGTAACCGTAAATATTTCCATCTGGGTTTGCGGATCAAATGGAAATAATAAATATACTAGACATTTTCCATTATCCTCTGTTATATCCGCTTCTTTTTTCTGAACAATCGAAATTTTAGTTTCATTCTCCTTTAAAAGGGAAGAAAAAGAGATGTTTAAACCTGAAGCAATTTTCCAAACGATTGTAACCGTTGGCTGTGAAGTTCCTTGTTCAATACGATATAACATTGCTTTACTAACACCTGTTAATTCTGCAAGTTTATCTAAACTGATTCCTCTTTTTTTTCGTATATTTTCAATATTATTGCCAATACGAATATGTATGGACTCTTCGATAAAAATCACCTTTCCTTTTGACGTTTTATAAGTTAAACAAATTTTATCATATATGAAACATTTTTGCGAAATTGTAGTCAGCACTAAAAACAAGAAAAGGTATGCCGTTAAAATGACACACCTTGTCCTTTCTTATTTTGATTGATAAAAAAGCTAAAAATTAACCTATCAATTTTTATTTTCATTTAAATTCTACTGTCGTTTTTCCGTATAATGTTTATTTTCGATCAAGGTTTTCTAATTAATTTTAATCATATTCTTTGATTTATTATACTATCCCACCTTATTAAAACTACAAAAATACAGCAAAAAAAGTATCAGTCACCAAAATGACATTGGTCTATTCAAGGAGACTGACACTTCGTTTCGCAAACTATTAAGTAAAATTAAACCATGAATTTAACAAACCCTTAACGGTCCCGATGCACCATATAATTCAATAAATGCTTTAAAAAAGGGCTGTTGCGCGGCACTTCTTGCAGCGATTCCATTGCGAGACAGTAATGTTCCCACATTGCTTTTTTGGCATCAACAGAACCAAGGATGGACACAAAAGTTGAATGGTCGTTTTCTGCATCTTTTCCAACGGTTTTTCCGAGTAAATTCAGATTGCCTTCTACATCAAGCAAGTCATCCTTAATTTGAAAAGCAATGCCGGCATGATAGGAAAATTTTTTCAACACTTTTATTTCTAAGTCCTTTGCATTTGCGAGAATAGCAGGCATAATCAGGGAAGCTTCGAATCCTATCCCCGTTTTATAAAAACAGATTGTATTTAATTGTTCCAGTGTCAATAATTTCCCTCTAGAATCCAAGTCCATCGCCTGCCCCTTGCACATCTCCCCTGTCATTTGGGCCGAATATTGAATTAATTTCAGCACCGTTTTCGCATCGAATTGGTCAAGTGATGTTTGTTCTTCAATCGCCTTCTGGGTCAGAAAAAGACCCGATAATTCTGCTATTGCAATGTTATACACTTCATGCACGGTTGGACGCCCCCTGCGGATCGACGCATTATCCTGAGATGGCAGATCATCGAAGATTAACGATGCAGTATGCATATATTCTAATGATTTCAACAGCGGCACAATTGCTGAGCTTTTTAATCCATATTCGTTTACGGCCATAACCCAAGCCACGATTGGCCTTAACCGCTTCCCATCGCCATCCAGACTGTAATTTGCAGCATCAATTATCCACTCCTTCATCAAAGAATTATTATCGATTTTAGGAATCGTTAAGATGTTGTTGATTTGAGTGCGGACAGTTTTAATCGTATCTAAAAATTCTTCCTGTTCCTTCCGTTCTTTTTTTAGTGTGTTAATCATATGATCCCGAAGCAGTTTATCAAAGAAATCCACATCATCTGCTTTTCGAACCATCTGTTGGATGATGCGATTGAATGTTGGATTTCCAGAAGCAAACAGCTCCATCACTTCCTTGTATTTTTTCGTTCCTATTTTTTCTTTAAATCGTTTTAGACCGTTTATTGCACGATCCAAAATCACCTCACACGTCTTCGCATCTGAGTGATAGACATGATGAATCAAATGAGAGATGACCGTCCAGTATAATTCAAAGGGATTGATAAGATCCATCCGCTTATCATGATATTTTAAATAGTAGGTATAAGGTGTAACCGCACCTTCCTTCCTATCATCAAACATATCGGCAAAATCATCAGCGAGCTGGTTGTAAATGCCATAATAGAATGTCCGGCTGTCAAAGCCCTCATCCTCAGGAGCACTGATTAAGGAACGAACAATCAATCGGGAAGAAGAGGATTTTAAAATTACCGGTATGTAAAGCTCTTCATTCGTGTAGCTTCCATTGGATAAATCCTTTTCACGGTCCACTTCCTGGGAATGAAAAAACACATATGATTGCTCAAGAAATGATTTCCAAGTCTCATTCCGATGATTTTCCTTCATATACTCAAATGCCTCTCGGAGTTCCGAATGAATATATTGAATCAGATGATCATTATTTCCAGTCCACTCTCCTAATTCAGGGACAGATCCTGTAATAAGGGTGGTACGGATTAAATCGGAATATTGTTTTTCCTCATTAGCGGATAAAACTTTCGCATCCAGAAGGTCGTCAATAAACGGATAGGTCAAACCATAGTAAAAGCCTAGCTTAATCGCTTTATCTAATTTTTTCGTACGTTCTTCAGGCGGTATCCCATCTCCCATTTCTTCGATCTCGTGCATCACTACTCCAGCAGTAATTTTTAGAATTTTTCGCTGGGCTTGCGCTGCATCCATCCCCTCTGGAATATTAAAGGATACCTTCTTTAGTTTGTTTATCACCCAGATTACGGTAGACTCAACTCCTTCCTTCTGGGCCATCCTGTACAAGCCGACCATGCTAAACGTCTCCGTTTTATCACCTCTATTTGTTGTCAGATGAGTTTTTAAACTGTCCACTACACGACGAATTTTAGTCTGAGTATCAGGTGAATTCAGAGATTTTCCCAAATCCCGCATATAAATATAGGAGATGCTACGGTCCAAGTAATGATCGAGTTTACCTGTGTAATCCAGCCATTGAATATAATGGTGATACCCTTTTGAATCAGGCTTCCCCTTTCCCCGTGAAATAAAGGAGAATATGGAATGATGATGAATATGATTGTGTTTCCAAGATTGGATATCTTTTGTTAGGATAGGGACATAAGTCTTTTGCCTGACTTGCTCATACAGTGATTGAAAATAGTGACCAGCCTTTTGCTCAGCCAGCCGGTAGCATGCATCGGCATTTTTGATTAACTCCTCATTCATACGATAAATACCTCTATTTCATGGTCTCTTATGTCATTCAAACCAATATTTTAACCCAAGCATTTGTTTCTTTTCAAAACGCTCTTTTCGTATAGATTGTTGCTTTTAAACTCGCAGCCCGAATACTTCTTCTCCCATTTTTTACGTAAAAAACAACAAACTTAGAGAAAACAGCCTTTCAAAATATATTTAAATATAATCTAAAGATAACATCTTTATAACCAGAAAGGTTATAAAGGCATGATTCCTTTGCATCTGTAAATGCATATATTAATGTTATTAATGTTTATGTATTATTTTAAAAATGATGTTTTTTAGTAGAGGTTGCACTTTTCTAATTTCTAAATAAGTAGTCTAACTTCACCGTATTGAATACGCTTTTATGCCTGACCCCCTGCCCCTTAATCCTATAGGTACTGGGGGAAAGACATCAATTTTAATTTTGTGAGATTTCTGTTGTAAAAAACGTGGGTTTTATTAAGGTTTATATTTAGGGGAGATACTTATTTACATAAGCAACTTCATACGTTGACAAAATACCCCAATAAAAAATGTGATAAATGGTCTTATTTTTTCTTAATTATACTTCAAGTTGTTTTTTTATTCGGTCTATTTCTCTTTCATTCAGAGCAGCTTTTTCCCAAGTATAATCTTGATCTGCTTCTATTTTATTTAATTGGCGGAGAATTACTTGATGACTTTTCAAATTTTCCGTACGAAATTCTAATAGTTCTGTTTTTATAGATTGTTGTCCTTCTTTTAATTCTTGGATGTCTTTGCGCATGGATTGCTGTTCTTTTCCAAATATGGTTAGTTCTTCTTTAAATGCTTTCATTTCCTCTTTCATCGACTGTTGTTCTACTTTTAATCCTTGTATTTCCTTTTTCATCAACTGTTGCTCTACTTTTAGTCCATGTATTTCCTCTTTCATCGATTGTTGCTCTACTTTAAGCTCTTGCACACTTTTGTTTAAATTACCAGTTATTGCAATAAGGCTGGCGATCATTTCTTCTAATTTATCAAATCTTTGTTCTGACACTTTATTTCACCTCCTTGTCCATTATTTTATCGTAAAGGAAAAGAAATTACTATTTCTTATACCCAGGGTCAAACACTAGCATTTTCAATCTCCAACACCTTCCAATTTGCTTCTTCCTATTTCTACTGCTACAATTAAATATAGACAAAAATAGACTTTTATGGAATTTTCCTTTTGAATTTTAGGAGTTGCTATCATATACAAAAAACAAAATATCCATAAAAGAAGCTGATTTTTTTTTAATAATAGGCATAATATTTACACGGAGGGAATTCTTTTGTCAGAAAATGTAGATAAACAACGTAATAAATCAGAAATTTTTGTCAGGTCCATATTGGCGTTGATCGGTGTTGCTATATTGGCAATTGGTGCGACTTTATGTAAGCAAGGACATGTGGGGCTAGATCCTTTTACTGCTATCAATATAGGTCTTTCAGAAAAAGTTGGCCTAAGTTTGGGTAGCTTCCAGCTCAGTGTTAATGTGATTATTATTGTCATCGTATTATTATTAGACCGGAAAAGAATCGGTATTGGCACCATCATTAATATGGTTTGTGCTGGATTTATGATCGATTGGTTTTCAGACCTCTATACCCATGTGTTTGATTATCAGACAACGCTGCTAACCAAAATAGTAAATGGTATTCTCGGTTTGCTCTTCTTTACACTTGGCACTTCTATCTATATGACCGCGAAGGTTGGCGTTGCCCCTTATGATGCACTTGCCCCTATTGCATCAAAACGATTACATATCAAATATAAATTTTGTCGTATGGCTCAGGATATTGGGTTTATGATTGGTGCTTTAATTGCAGGGGGACCTATTGGCCCTGCCACCATTATCATCTCCTTTTTTGCCGGACCATTAATCACCTTCTGGGATCATCGTTTTAGCAAAAATCTTGTAGCGAGTTTAGTAGACTTCGGAAGACATCCTTCTGGGAAAAAAATCGGACTTAGCATTGATAATATCGGAAAATACACGTATAACCTTGTAAAATACAGCTACAATCAAACGGTTATCACACAAGAAAGACTTTCCGATTATTCCGATGAACAACTGGAACAACGAGTAAACCAAACACGTACAACCTTAAATCATATGAAAACTGTATTTAATAACACGGCTACTCTATACGGAATGTTAAAAAATGAGGAGCGGAAGAGAAAAAGAGAAGCAAAACTGCAAACAGAAAATACAGAAACTCCAGATAGAGAAACTTCAAAACAAAAGTCTGATACTTCACATTAATCACTTCCTATTTTAAGAAGGCTGTTTTGTTATAGATTGTTGCTTTTAAACTCGCGGTCTGAATACACTTCGTCCGTTTAGCGAGCGTCGAGCCTCCTCGTCGCATACGCTCCTGTGGGGTCTCGTCTTTCTCGCATTCCCACAGGAGTCTACGTGTATTCAGTCTGTTGAGTACTTCTTCTTCCAATTTCTCACGTAAAAAACAACAAACTTTGAGAAAACAGCCTTAAGAAAAAAAACAACCGGATATCGTTTTTCTATTCGGTTGTTTTTCTTTGTTGTGATTCTGCTAAGAAAAAAAATAAAGGAGGTCTTTCTAACTGTATGAAAGCATTAGTTTTAACCGGAACAGAACAAATGGAAATTCAAGAAATTCCTGATCAACCTTTAAAAAATAATGAAATCAAAATAAAGATGAAATACGCCGGCATTTGTGGTACAGATAAACATTTATTCAAAGGATTGCCTGGTTCAGCACAAGCTAATCCCCCTGTTATTTTAGGTCATGAAAATTCCGGCGTAATCAGCGAGCTAGGGCCAAACGTTAAAAGCGGTCTTCAAGTTGGTGACCGTGTTACAATTGATCCAAACATTCCTTGCGGCTATTGCTCTTATTGTCATGATAACAAGCCTCAGTTATGCGAAAATATGGAAGCTGTTGGCGTAACCCGTGATGGCGGCATGGCTGAATATGTTTACGTCCCGGAAACAAATGTATATAAAATACCAGATAGTCTTAGTTTTAAAGAAGCAGCCATGGCGGAACCAGTCAGCTGCATGATCCATGCACTAAAGCAAGTCGATATTAAAACACATCATACAGTCTTAGTGGTCGGTGATGGATTTTTAGGACAATTATATATTCAATATTTGGCGAATCGCGGTGTGAAAAAAGTGGATGTCAGCAACCGTAATTCGAAAAAAATTGACCAACTAAAGAAACTCGGCGCTACAAGTGTAATTCATCACGACGAAATAAAGGAAAAATATGATATCGTCATCGAATGTGTCGGCGTGACGAAAACGCAAGAACGAGCAGTCTCTTCTGCACGCCGAGGTGGACAAGTTCTAATGTTTGGCGTCGCTAATCCAGATGACGTCATTCAAATTAGCTCCTACGATATTTTTTTTAATGAGTTAACTATAAAAGGTGCATTCATTAACCCACATTCCATGAACGAAGCCATCCAACTATTAACTAATAAATCCCTGTTGGATATCGAACCACTTCTTTCACATGAATTTACATTAGAAGAAGTCCCTGACTTTTTGGCTGGCAACATCAATGAAAAAATCACAAAAGCAGTTATTAATTTAGAGGCGTGATCCATTCAAAAACTCCTCTAGAGAAAAAGCTTTACTTTGAAGCTGCGCAATACAGAAATAAAGAAAAAAGTACCAGTTACCGTAAAAGGACAATTGTCCTTTTGCGGTAACTAGCACTTAGTTTCCAGATCAAAAGAAACCAAATCCTTAAAAAAATTAACAACTTCCTTCTCCACTAAAATTCTTCGTATACTGCTGGGTCTTGATCAAATGTCCGTCCATTTGGGTGGCTTAGCTTAGCAATCGGCTGCATCTCTTCATCGGTTAGCGAGAAATCAAATATTGATAGGTTCTCAAGCTGGCGTCCTGGCGATGAAGCTTTAGGCAGCGGCAATGCACCAAGCTGAATATGCCAACGGAGAATAATTTGTGGAATCGACTTTTGATGAGCATCAGCAATAACCTGAATATCCTTATCCTGCAACAATTCATTCGCTCGTCCCAATGGACTCCAAGATTGTGTTACAATCCCATGCTCCTTATACCACGTTCTCTGTTTTTCCTGTGAAAAATAAGGATGCAGTTCAATTTGATTGATACTTGGAGTAACGCCGGTTTCTTGAATTAAACGTTCCAAGTGTTCCGGTAAAAAGTTGCAGACGCCAATTGAACGGATAAGTCCCCATTTTTTCGCATCAATCAACGCTTTCCAAGCTTCAACATATAAATCCTTGCTTGGATTTGGCCAATGAATAAGGTAAAGATCATAATAATCCAATCCTGCCCGTAAAATAGATTCCTGAATAGTAGTTATTGCTGCATCGTAGGTGTGGTGCCGTCCAGGTAACTTAGATGTAATTCGCAGCTGTTCACGTGGAACCGAGCTGCGTCGAACCGCCTCGCCAAGCGCTCCCTCGTTCTCGTAGTTAAAGGCAGAATCAAGCAAACGATAACCTACATCAATGGCGCTTACAATAGTGTTAGCACCCGCCGCTCCATTCAACTTGTATGTACCAAAACCAATTGCCGGAACTGTCAAACCATCATTAAGCGTAATTTCTGGAACTGCATTTACCACGATCATCTCCCCTTTCTTAACACTATCAGTTTAGCACCCAATATTAGGTAAGTCTAACAAACTGCAACTAATCATGGAAAATAATAACTGGTATTGGTGCCTAGTTTATTTAAAGTTAGTACACAAAAAAAACGCACAGCTTTATGCTGTACGTACCTGTTAAATAGCGAATGCGTGATTACCTATTGTCTTAATAACTTTACGAGAGAAAATCCAATCACTTGTTGCCGTTTCAGGGTTGTAAAAGTAGAGCATCTCATCGTCATTCCCTTGACTCTCCAAAGCTTCTTGAACCGCTTTATGCGCTTCCTCATCTGCAGATTCATGAATAGAACCATTTTGAACAGGTTCAAATGCATTCTTTTCATATATAACATCCTTTATTGTATCGGGAAACTCTTTGTGTTCCACACGATTCAACACAACTGCCGCAACTGCTACTTTACCTTCATATGACTCACCTTTTGCTTCTGCGTGAACAAGACGAGCGAGTAAGTTCTTTTCCTCGGTCGAGATTGTAAGAGAATTATCTGTCTTTTCGAACCTCGTCATTGGGGAATTTACTTCTATTCCATTAAAAAAATGAAAGTCTAATAAATTTGTCTCATCCTTATATCTACCAAATTTTTCCACGAATAATTTTAGCGTGTCACCAGTATGAATAGAATCTACTTCTTCAGCATTTATATGAGTAATAGGAAAAACAGTATATGAACTAATTAATATAATGGTTATAGCTAATATAAATAATTTTATCAATTGTAAACCTCCTGCTTTTTTTAATCCTAACAGGCCCATATACAAGGCTAACAGGTTTACAAGTATTTCTCATTATATAATTATTGGTAGAATTACCATTTAAACGATAAGCATCGACAAGAAATTGAAAATTTTGTATGAGGTTTATTGCAGGGATGTTCAATTGAGGATTTTATCGTCTTCTAAATTGTTCTAATTCTGTTTCCATTTTATATACTTTTTATTTAAGGCTGTTTTCGTATAGATTGTTGCTTTTAAACGCGCAGACTGAATACACTTCGCTTTCCGTGGGCGAGCGTCGAGCCTCCTCGTCGCATACGCTCCTGTGGGGTCTCGTCTTTCTCGCATTCCCACAGGAGTCTACGTGTATTCAGTCTGATGAGTACTTCTCCTCCCATTTTTTCACGTAAAAAACAACTACATTTAAGAAAACAACCTTATTTAACACTTCTGTTTTATCATCAACATAGTCCACAAGTGCCCGCCCTCCTGTTTAAAACTAGCGGGCAGGCAATCTTATTATAAAAAATCAGCAGTTCCCTCTACTTTTTATCAATTATCAGAAGAACCTTCATTCGTATTGCTGGCAGTTTTTTTACCATCGGCATGTTTTACGCCTTTGCTTTTATAAGGTTTCGCACTTTTTGCTTTATTTGCACTAGCTTGCCAGCGGTTCCAGCCTTTTTTGCCAGTTCCTCTGCCTATTCCACTCTTGCCCTTTGCCTTGCTCATTAAATCAACTCCATCCTTCTTTAGAGAATTAACTAGCAGTTTGTTCCTCCTATCACTTTTCCTTAGAAAAAAAACCAAACATAATAAAATATAACATATAAAGATTGAAGAAAGTATAATGAATAATAGAAGCAAAACAATATACACGCTAGGTTAGAGATGATTTTCAATCGTTAAACGAAAAGGACTATCCAATGATTGCACAGGCAAAAGAAGATTTACCGTCCGGAGAAGAAAATTATGAACGTTTTAATTGGGGAAAAGAAGCGATTTTGCAGGGAATCATACAGCTTGGGAAAAATAAATAATAGAAATACGAAACTATTCTTTGCAAAAACATAAAGCTGAATGAATTAGTTCATATTCAATTCATAATTTAGACGTATACTCCTCTAGTAAGAAGATGTTTGAAAGGATGAATTTAAAATGTCAGAAGTAAAAAAACAGCCTGGATGGCGCCAATTTATTCGATTAGTACAGCAGACAAAGCCCTCTAAATTAATGATAGGCATTGCTTTATTATTAAGTTTAGGGACAACGGGTGTGAGTTTATTAGTCCCGTTATTTACAAAAAATCTTATCAATGATTTTTCTCTTCATTCACTAACTCCTGAAAGAATTATACTTCTTGTGCTTGCCATTATTATTCAAGCAGTGGTTAGCGGCGTTTCGATCTATTTATTAAATCGTATCGGTCAATCGGTAGTAGCAGGGATCCGCGACCAGCTTTGGAAGAAATTACTCCTACTGCCTGTATCTTATTTTGACGAACATCCATCAGGAGAAACTGTCAGCCGTATGACAAATGATACTGCTGTCGTAAAAGGATTAATATCGGAACATCTTTCTAATTTTATTACAGGAATTATTTCGATTATTGGTTCCATTATTGTGTTATTTGTATTGGATTGGAAAATGACTTTATTGATGTTTATATGCCTCCCGCTTTCCGCTGGCATTTTAATACCGTTGGGGAAAAAAATGCATCAAATCTCAAAAGGCATGCAGGATGAGACTGCAAACTTTACTACCGTACTTCAACAAGTGCTGACAGAAGTACGCCTTGTGAAAGCATCCAATGCGGAAAACTTAGAATATCAAAGTGGAAAAAAAGGTATTGCGAACTTATTTCAATTCGGCTTAAAAGAAGCAAAAGTGCAAGCGATGATTGCCCCGGTGATAGGCCTTGTGATGATGGTACTGCTTGTACTGATTTTAGGATATGGCGGCATGCGTGTTTCTTCAGGTGCGATAACTGCTGGAGCTTTAGTTGCATTTATTATGTATCTTTTCCAAATCATCATGCCAATGGCGCAATTAGCAAATTTCTTTACACAATTTCAAAAAGCTACTGGTGCAACCGAACGTATTAGTGCTATTTTGGATGCCGAAGAGGAAGCAGATGGTGAAAGACAAGCTCCAAATATGAATCAAAGCCTTCATGTAGAGAATGTACATTATCATTATCATAACAAGGAAGAAGTGTTAAAAGATATAAACTTTAAGATGGAAGCAGGCAAGGTCACTGCCATTGTCGGCCCAAGCGGAAGCGGCAAAACGACCCTTTTCTCCTTATTTGAACGTTTTTATCAACCGCAGCAAGGTTCTATTTCCATCGGAGGAAAGTCCATTCATGATTTCACCCTTCTTTCTTGGCGAAGTCAGATTGGCTACGTTTCGCAGGAAAGTCCGATTGTTGCCGGTACGATTCGGGATAATATTTGCTACGGGCTGGAAAGAAGCGTAACAGATGAAGAATTAGAAAAAGTAGCAAAAATGGCCTATGCCGATCAGTTCATATCAGAGCTTCCGAATAGATTTGATACAGAAGTCGGCGAAAGAGGTATGAAATTATCAGGCGGTCAAAGACAAAGAATTGCCATCGCTCGTGCATTCCTGAGAAACCCAAAAATATTAATGCTTGATGAGGCTACTTCAAGCCTTGACAGCAAATCAGAAAAAGTCGTGCAACAAGCATTAAGCAACTTGATGAAAGGCAGAACGACCATCATTATTGCCCATCGCTTATCAACTGTTATCGATTCCGATCAAATTATCTTCCTTGAAAAAGGGAAAATAACAGGAAAAGGTACACATGAACAGCTATTTAACACGCATTCCCTGTATCGTGAATTTGCGGAGCAGCAATTGCATAAGGTTAAACTAGCTTAATTCACCGAGAAAAAGTGTCAGGCACCACAAAAAAACATTTGTCCATTCATGGTGCCTGATACTTAAATCTTAAAAAATCTTTATAACACTATGTAAAAATAATAATTAACTTGATGAAGATAGTGGATACTTAGTATTAAACTCTGTATCTCCGATTTCTTTAATTAAGTAGTTCTTAAATTCTTTATCTAGCTTACTAAGAATTATCGATCCATTAAAACTATCATTCTTAACAGTGGTTGTATATACTGGTAGCTCATTAACTTTTTCCATATCACTATCTAAAGATAATAGACCTAGAGCCTCTATTCCAATAGCACTGCTTACAATTAATGAGTCCGCTGAACCTAAAGGAGTATAAATACTAATATCGAACGCCCTACGAACCTGTTCTTCATCTGATTCGACAATAATACATATATCTAAAAATGGTTCTATTAATTTTTTAGCTTTCTCATGATATGTTTGAAGAGTACTAGGGTCATTTTTTATTATATGTTGCCCCCATCTTCTACGATGACTACTCGGGCTAACACCACCACTTGAAACTTGATCACTAACATAGAATTCTCTTGCTAATCCATTAAGTAACTCCATAACAACTACTTCCGAAATACATAGTACTACTTTTTTGTATATCAGATACCTAATAAAAAGCAAGGTAGCTTCATGTTTCTGTGAATCCTTATATAGATATGAAATAATTATATTTGTATCAAGAAAAAAGATATCATCACCTTTTAAGGTAACGACATCTTTTCCGTAATCTTCACTATGGAATGGCATATTAGTGTTTACCCCTTAAATCATTAGAGATTTCTATCACATCAAAATTATGTTTGGTACTTAATGAACCACCAACATTAATTAATGCATTTGTTTTTTCTTTATCTTCATATTTTTTCTTAGCTTGTTCAAGGATGCTTTGTTTTTTCTTTCTAACTTTAGTTGGAGCGGTCATTTCCATGTCATCACTCTCCTCATTCACCATATTGTCACACCTCCTACTCACCAATTTTCCCTTAAATAAAAATCGGTATTCAAAGATATGTATGAATTCTTTATATTATTATACATTCTCAATTAATCATTATCAATATTTTCCACATCATCGGCCATTTTATATTCAGAAAGTTATAACAATTTTAACAAGGAGGAGGTAGGCAGCCATATTACAAAATAATATTTCCCTTGCCCATATATCGTATATCTATACACTCCATTACTCGAAACATTACTGTTTCGACCAGATTTATTCCAAACACTCCCTTTTCGAACACACTCTTTTAGTCCTTATGATTTCCAATCCATATTTCCTGGCACATACATCCATTATCATGATTCATTCATTTCAAATAAATTTTTCAAATCGACATCCAGTCTTTCACCAAAACGAATCCGATTGCGCAAGGCCATCATCTGATGATCCAAACGCTCTAGTTCCTCTAAAACCACTTTTTCCTGTGGGCTCGACTCAATCACATCATGGATTCCCCCATTTTTAATTACCACTCTCTTCCTGCCTGATAACGCTAAAATTGGATCATGGGTAGCCATAAGAACGATCTTATCTTTTTTCACTAGCAGCTCCAACGCTTTTTTCCGGTCAATTCCTGCGTTTTCAATTTCGTCGATCAGAACAATCGGTGAAATGCTTAGGAAAGCCGTATCAGCAATCATTAAAGCTCTAGACTGTCCTCCACTAAGCGATGTCACAGGTGTTGCAGCAGAAAATTCCTCTCCGGCCAGCCTATTGGCATGTTCAATAATCATCTTCGTTTTTTCTTCGGGATCACGCATCATTCTGCTTTCGGCATGCATTTTTATAAAGTCCTCTACTGTCATATCAACGACAAAGTTCATATTTTGCGATAATTGGGCCACTAATTTATGTTCAAGAGAAAACCTCCATTCACTAGGGGGTACTTGATTATTGATGAGAATTTTTCGGCCTGTAGGTGTATCTCCTTGCGCCATCCATTCCAGATCCGCTAAAAGCCTGCTCTTTCCAGAACCTGTAGGACCAACCACACATACAATTTCACCCGTTTTCATTGTTAAGGAAATCGTTTCAGGAACCCCTGCCTTATCTCGTCCTCCTATGATGGTAACAGAGTCCACTTTCATTGGATTACTCTGCTGAAGTTCTGTCATATGTACGAGAAAATATTCGAATCGCTGGATTAATTCGTTTCGATCCATTCCGATATCTTCTAGCAATTCACGATCAAGTCCTAAAAAATAATGTTGAAGGCTTACATCTGTTTGCGTCAACGGTAAAGCCATCGCAGAAAAAAATTCTTCAAAGTACGAATACTCCTCTAATAAACGGCTAAGCTGCCAATCTTTTATTTGCTGATAGTCCAATTTTTTCTTCTCCATCTGCTTCATTCCTGTCCAAAATTCATTTTCCTTACATTGCCCATTTGAAAATCATTTCCTATCTTAATTTCCCCGAGACAATACGAACAGAGCGCTGCTGGCATCGTAAACCTTAACCTTTTCCCATCTAATGTAGTTAGATCCTCATTTTCTAATAACAGTCGGCTTAACTCATAAACTCCTTGTCCCGTAATCCCGTTCACATGAAAAATAGTTGCCTTAGGATTTACTTGGCGAACGCGAAAAGCAAAAACTTCCCGTTCCGCTTGTGAGACAATATCGCCTTTGCTAATGACCACCAAATCGGCTAACTTCAGCATCGGGCCAATTTTTTGCGGTGTATTGATCCCCATTAAATTATCAATTACACAAACTGCTTTAATCTCTTTAATATGTGGGGAGCATCGGTTGCACAAACCAGCGCTCTCCGTCATTAATAAGTCAAATTTTTTGTTCATTCCCCATGTGATGCATTCCTCGATATTACTGACAAAATAATGATCAGGACATAGGTTTCCTGCCAAACCTACTTTTACCTCAAAACCAGCTTTTTCATATATAAGATGATCCTGTGTCGTTAAACAGTCGAGTTTAATCACTCCTATTTTTAATCCTTCTTCCTTTAATACTTGTGCCGCCTTCAAGATGACCGATGTTTTCCCAGAAGAAGGAGGGCCAGCTATCGTAACAACTTTCATTGTCTCCCCTCCCAGTAAGCCTTAAGAAAAACATCCTCCAAATGTTGAGCTAAGCTAGCAATATCATTTTCTTCAATAAAATCCCATCCAATCCATTTAAAGGTTGATCCCTCAGGTAGTTTATTGTCCACTAAAGGGTGATACGATGGAAAATAAGCATCAGAAAAAAATGCACCTACGTCTTTTTCTGCCAAAAATTTTGCAAGATTATTTACATCAGACTGCCGGCTGCTTTTCACCATCATCGTCATAGGATTTACAATGGCCCCGTCTTCCGGCCAAATCACGGCAACATCCTTTTTCGAACGCACAAGCTTAGAAAAGGAATAAGGGATGGCGCTGATAATAGGTGCTTCTGACTTGCCACTTCCAACCAGCTTTACCATTTCCGCAGGATGAAGACCTATTTTGGTCGCTCTTCCTAATTTACGAACGCCTTCTTCCCCATGTTCTTTATACATATTTAATAAAACCCCTTCACAAAAATCACTGTGTTGATGACCACGGATTGCAACAGAACGTTCATATTCAGGTCGAAACAAGTCCGCCCAATGACTTGGAAGAGGAATATCCTTATGGTTCGTTCGATCGACCAGCATCACGGTAGGATTAAAGCAAAGTATATTGTAATGTCCTTCGGGATCTTGCAATGGAAGGTTATCAATACTTGGGTTTAGCTCTTGACTTCCTACCGATTGGAAAAAGCCTTTATCGACAAAACGTTCTCTAAATTCTTTATGAAAAAAATAATTAAATCCTGGTGCAATCATAATATCAGGCATTTGATTTATCTCTTGACACTCTTTAAGGTATGGAAAAAAATCAAATTGTGTATTTGCATTTGATTTAACTAAATAACGAAGGTTTTTATTCTGTGTCCCCTCTACATAAGAGGTAATTAACGATTCAAACGGAACTTTTAGGGGACAAGGCAACAGCCCTATTAACTCATGTTCTTGTAATGTGGAAAGGTCCATACTTTTTTCCTCCTTTATATGGCGAAAATCATTTTTTGTACGTGAAGATATGCACAAAGTAAGTAGTAAAAATAAAAGCCACACCTTCATCTGGTGAAACTTTTTATGCTTATGGTTATGTCAAAATTTTCTGGAAAGAAAAGCTAAAAAGGGGTGTATTGAACTATTGGTGAAAGTGATTTTTTATCATTGTGATAAGTTCTTTATTTTCAATTATAAAGGATTTTGTTCACGTTCAAGCGCTCAAAAAATGAACATTCTTTGTATTCTGAATATTTAATAGAAATATCCTATATCAACATAATGAAACCAATCTCATGACCTACCACGTTGAACATTCCTAGCACACGAAGCAAAACCACCCGTGAGAACGGATGGTTTGCTCTACGGCTGAAAGCCTTTGCTGGCCAGACCTAAATGCCTCCAATTGTCTGGCCCCCAAATGGATATTTTTCCATTTGAGATGCCTGGCACTCTATTTTCTACTAAACAAGTAATATGCTGGATTTCTATTCTCACAGTCTTTTGCCAATATAGAAATATCGCAGTAGATAAAGCTGCCGTCGATTTTCACTTTTCCTTTTCTGCCTTCTTCCTCATACTTATCAGCTGAAAGAGATGGGTCCAAAATACACAGGGTGCTTCCTTTTGCCGAAACCACTGTAATATAATGTCCGCCGTGGCTGAAGACTCCCGTATACGCTTCTCTGTCTCCACCTGTATTAGCAATGGCCATGCCGCCGTTTCTCAAATGATCCAACAGCTCCTCAGCACTATTCGTCATTTTAAGATCCAGTCCGAATTTTTCTGCAACGGCTGGACCTAATATTATCATATCGGTTCCTGGCTGTTCATTCGCTTTTAAGGAGATGGACATCTCCAAGCATTCTTCTAATGGAAAGGAATCAAGGGTCAAGTTTTCTACAACCATACAGGAGCAGCACAATCCACAGCCTGCTGTTTTGACATTATCCTTTCCGGGGCCAAGCCCTCCCTTTAACGTGTTTGTAAGATAATGTATATGTTCATATTCTAATTGATTAAGATATAGCATATCGTTCCTCCACTATTTTTTACCTATCCGCTTCTTCTATCAAAAGCCTATTTCTTTCCATCCTTTTTCCGCAGGGGGTGCTGAGATTCCATTAAAAAAGTACTCTTCGAACATTCCCCCTGACAGCTGTATCCTTAAGCTGCTAAACCAGCTCATTTTTCAGCTTAATTTGTATCCATTCCGATTCACTATCACATGTATGACTATCTTCTCGAACGATGTTCCATTGACCTGAAATAATAGATGTTAAGCTTGCGATATCCTCTTTACTCATTTTCAACAAAGTAATCGTATTATATTCCTCTTTATAGTCTATCTCTACTATTTTGTTATATTTAAATTTCAACAGGTTTTTCAACCCATGAATCGATAAAAAACGAATTCGATAGCCGTTACTGATTGCTTTCTCCCAATCATTTCCCAACTCTTCTGCTAAACGGAGCTTTTGTTCTGCATCCACCTGTTCATCCAGCTTAAGCAAATGAAAATTTTTCTCTTTAAGCGCCAGTATTAAATCTTTATCGGCAATTCCATTGGCACGACCTTGTTCAATAAAAAGAGCAATTGGCTGGGATATGTCCACTTTATCCATGTTAAAATCCTCCCTTCTGCGTTAAGCCTAGACTAAATGACAGGCAACAAAATGCTGTCCGCCAACATTTCGGAATGCAGGGACTTCCTGCCTGCATATTTCTTTTGCCCATGGACATCTCGTATGAAATTTACATCCAGATGGAGGATTAGACGGACTTGGCATATCTCCACTTAAAACGATTCTCTCTCTTTTTAACGTAGGATCTGGTATCGGCACAGCAGATAATAAAGCCTTTGTATAAGGGTGGAGAGGATTCGTAAATAATTCATCTCTATCTGCCATTTCGACCATTGAACCTAAATACATTACAGCAATCCTCGTGCATAAATGCTCTACCACACTTAAATCGTGTGATATAAATAAATACGTCAGATTTTTTTGTTCCTGCAAATCGCTGAAAAGATTGATGATTTGTGCCTGAATCGAAACATCCAATGCGGAAACAGGCTCGTCTGCTACAAGAAATTCCGGATTCAAAATAATGGCTCTTGCTATTCCGATCCGCTGCCTCTGCCCTCCTGAAAATTCATGTGGATATCGGTCTATATGGTAAGGAGCCAATCCGCAAATGTTCAGTGTCTCTAAAACTCTTTCGCGAATTTCTTTTTTGGATGCCATTCCATGGTCCAGCAAAGCTTCTCCAATCGAATCGCCAATCCGCATTCTTGGATTTAACGAGCTGTATGGATCTTGAAATACAAGCTGCATTTTAGGACGAAGGCGCCGAAGCTCCTCTTTCGGCAGCATATGTACATTTTCTCCTTTAAATAGGACAGACCCTTCTGTAATATCCATCAGCCTTAAAATGGCCCGGCCAGTCGTACTTTTACCGCTTCCAGACTCTCCTACAATGCCAAATGTCTCTCCTTGTTTTATCGTAAAACTAACGCCATCCACTGCTTTAACTGGCGCTTGCTTCTTTCCAAAAAATCCAGTAGAAGTAGGAAAATATTTTTTTAGATTATCCACTTGAAGTAGAGCATCAGCCATTCTTATTTCCTCCTTCATACAGCCAGCAAGCTGCTTTATGTCCATTCTCATCTGCTTCAAGCTTTGGCTGCTTTTCCCTGCAAATATCCATGCAATGCTCACAACGGTCATGGAAGTAGCAGAATTCTCCAAGATCAACAGGGTTCGGCACCTGTCCTGGTATCGAATAAAGTCGTTTTTTCCGCTGATTAAACACAGGCTTGGATTTTAACAGGCCTTGCGTATAAGGATGCTTCGGATTTTTAAACAACTCCAAAACAGGCGCTTCTTCAATAATTTTCCCTGCATACATGACTACTACATAGTCTGCCATTTCGGCTACAACCCCTAAGTCGTGTGTAATCAGCATGATGGAAGTATGATGTTCTTCTTTTATTTTCCTCAATAAATCTAGAATCTGCGCTTGTATGGTAACATCCAGAGCTGTAGTAGGTTCATCTGCAATTAATAATTTGGGATTGCAGCTAAGGGCAATGGTAATCATGATTCTTTGCAGCATTCCTCCGCTTAATTCATGTGGATAGGCATTCATGATTTGCTCTGCTCGAGGAATTCCTACAGATGTTATTAGTTTAATCGCTTTTTGTTTTGCTTCTTTTTTGCTAACCAATGTGTGTTCCATAATTGGCTCGATTATTTGTTCCCCAATGGTCATTACTGGATTTAAGGATGACATTGGCTCTTGAAAAATCATGGAGACTTCGTTTCCGCGAATTCTTCTGATTTCCTTATCGCTTGCCTGCAATAAATTTTTTCCATTAAACAAAATTTCTCCGTTCACTACTTCACCAGGAGGACTAGCGACTAGTCCCATTAAGGATAAAGCAGTTACACTTTTTCCACAGCCGGATTCGCCGACTACACATACTGTTTCACCTTCTCTAATACGAAAGGTTACATCATTTACTGCTTTAACCGTGCCCTCTTCGGTATGAAAAAAGGTTTTTAAGTGTTTAAATTCTACAAGGGTATTACTCATCTTCTTCACCTGCACCTACCTTTTCGTTTTTGGATCAAGGGCATCTCTTAAGCCATCTCCCAATAAGTTAATAGAAACAACGGTGGCAAATATCGCGGCACCTGGTGGAATCCACAGCCAAGGACGCTTTTGAAAGTCGACAAGGGAGTTGGCTGCATCAATCATATTTCCCCATGAAGCTGTTGGCGGAACGACACCTAATCCTAAAAAGCTAAGAACAGACTCACTTAAAATCGCGCCTGCTACATTTAAGGTTGCTACTACTAGCAGAAGGGGCACCGTATTAGGCAGAAGATGATGAAACATCTTTCTTCTGTCTCGAAGACCAAGGACATCTGTTGCCAGCATAAACTCCCGCTCCCTAAGGGAAAGGATCTGACTTCTGACAAGACGAGCCAAGCTTGGCCATCCAAGTAAACTGAGCATAAGCATCACAATATAAATTCGATACTCAGAAGGAACTTTTAAATCAGAAAGAATGGCACCGATAATCACCAATAAAGGCAAACTTGGAATAGACATTAGTACATCTGCTAAACGCATGATAAAACTATCTACTATTCCACGGTAAAAACCTGATACCACCCCAAGCACGGAGCCAATAAGTACAGACAGTATCATGGAGGCAATGCCAACAGTCAGCGAAATTCGGCCCGCTAGCATCAGCCTTGTTAAAATATCTCTTCCCAGCTCATCTGTTCCAAGCCAGTGGTACATGCTAGGAGGCTGCTTCATCAGCTCCACGTGAATATTTCCTGCTGCATATGGTGAAAAAAGAGGGCCAATAAAACAGAAAATAAACATAAAAATCAGGAAAAACAGACCAAATACCGCCAGCTTATTTTTCTTTAATCTCTTAAAAGCCAGCCTCCAAGGAGACGAAGATGTTGTTCTCTTCTTTTGGAGCGGTTTTACGCTTTTTTGTATTTCTTCTATTTTCATATTCAATCGCGTTCCTCCTTATTTCATCCTTACACGCGGATCTGCCCAACCGTATAGCAAATCAGCAACTAGATTTCCAACAATCGTAAGCAATGCTAAAAACATCGTGAATCCCATTAATACAGGATAATCTCTTTCCCCAAGCGCCTCCAAATGAATATGCCCAGCCCCTGGCCAGTTAAAAATTTGTTCCGTAATAATGGCACCAGAGAATAGTCCTGGCAGCTCAAAGGCTAAAAGAGTGATAGCCGGCAGCAATGCATTTCTTAATGCATGCTTATATACAACGGTTTTTTCCTTTAATCCTTTCGCTCTTGCTGTTCGAATAAAATCTTGTCTAATCACTTCCAGCATATTGGTTCGAAAGTAGCGAGTTAACGATCCTACACTAAGCATGGTTAAAACGGTTACCGGAAGCACCATATGCTTCGCTACATCTACAACATACGAAAAGCCCGATGTTGCACTTCCTGTTTCAATCATTCCTGCAACTGGGAATAAATGAAGATCTACCGCTAGAAATTTAATTAAAAGTAAACCAATGAAAAAAGAAGGAAATGACATTGCAGCAAATACAAAAAAAGTAACGATTCCATCAAACCATGAATACTGCTTTGTGGCAGAAACTACGCCAACGAGGAGTGCAATAATCCATGTCAATACTAGCGAAGTAAAAGCGATGAGAAAGGAATTCCAAATATAATCTCCAAGCACATCCGTAACATTTTGCTGATATTTTAAAGAAAAGCCAAAATCTCCTTGCAGCATCTGGCCCACCCATATAAAATACCGCTCGATAATCGGCTTATCCAACCCGTACAATGCTCTTAATTCTTGTGCTCTCTCTGCTGTTATATTCTGATTCGAATCAACAAAATCACCTGGAACTAACGCAAATAAGAAAAATATTAAAACGGATACTCCAAATAAAGTTGGAATCATTTGAAGTATTCGTTTCATTACATAACGCGCCATCTTTTCCCTCCTTATGGTTAAATGCTAAAGTCAGTGCTTTTAGCATTTAACCCGTTCTGCCTCTATTATTTTTGTATTTCTGCTTTGCTTAAACTATTAGATATTCCATTAAATGGATTTGTCTTTAACCCTTCCATTCTAGCATTGGAAGCAAATAAGAATTTTCGATAGTATACATATAAAACAGGAGGATCCTCTGTTAACTCTTTATATAATTCGCCGTAAACTTCTTTTCTTTGATCCATATCCACCGTGCTTATGCCTTTTTTAATAAGCTCATCTGCTTTTGGATTATTGTATTTTGAAATATTATTCGGATTGTCCGATAAGAAATTTTTCGCATTATCGTGAGGATCGATGATCATGGAAGATTCAAAGAATGCTAAATCATAATCCCCTTTTTGGGTTTTATTGAATAATGCATTAGGATCGAGCAGCTCTGCGTCAAAGTCAACGCCCATTTTTTTATAGTTTTCAGTTGCCATGGCAATGATCGTGTCATTTAATGGCCTAGTTTTCGAACCGATAAACGTTACTTTTAATTTTTTTCCGTCTTTTTCTCTTATGCCGTCTTTTCCAGCTTTCCATCCAGCTTCATCCAACAGCTTTTTAGCCCGCTCCAAATCATAGTCGTATTTTTTTACATCCTTATTGGTATACGACCATAAAACAGGGGATGCTGGAACATCTGCAACTGTTGCATATCCTTGATAATAGGAATCTACTATTTTTTTACGATCTAGCCCGTAGAAGAATGCCTGCTTTACTTTGTTATCACGGAATAATTCATTGCTATTGTTAAAAGCAATATAACCATAAACACTTGCCTGTGATAAATCTATATTCGCGAATCCTAAGCTGCTTAGCTGCTCAAAGTTGTCTGGCGTTGCATCAAATCGCTCATAATCCGTTTCTCCGGTTTGGAATAATTGAAAATTTGTGTTAGGATCTGTTACTTTATAAATAAATTCTTCTGTATCCGGTTTTCCTTCATAATAATAAGGATTTGCCTTAAATCTTAATTCTTGTCCAGCAACATACTCTTCTAAGTAATATGGACCACTTCCTATAGGCTTTAGGAACGTCGTTTTGATATAATCTAAATTTCCTCGTTTATATTCTTTGCCGTAATAAGCCTTTGACAAGACCGGCCCGCCTAGCATCGTTAATGCTTGAGCGTTGACCTCTTCTGTTTCAATTTTAATTGTCTGATTATCGATTACATGAATTCCTTCTATCTTATCCGCTTTTCCTTCCTTGTAAGCCTGTCCTCCCTTAATATGTACAAGACTAATATCTGTTGCTCCGTCATATTTCGGATCGTGCAGCATTGTTAATGTAAAAGCTACATCCTCAGCAGTTAAAGGACTTCCGTCGCTAAACTTTAGATCTGGTCTAAGATGAAATGTATACGTTAAATTATCAGCAGAAATGTCCCATTTTTCTGCTAGCTGCGGATATGGTTTTCCTTTGTCATCAATATTAACCAGCGAAGAAAAGATCACACTGTTAATATTTTCATCCCAGCCATTTGAATAGAAATATGGATTAAACACGCCGCCTGGCTTTGTTGTCCCAGCAACAAATGTATCCGTTCTCTTCTTAGAAGCTGCCGGAATTTTAGAAATGTCAGCTGCCTTAATCGATTCATCCTTTTGATTGAGGGAGCCACCTCCATTATTCGTATTGCTTGCTGGGTCATCGCTGCACCCTGCAAGATATAATGCACTACCTAACATGGTTGCAAGTATTGCTTTAGAAAGCCTTCTCTTTTTTGCCAAAATGGTTCATCTCCTTTTATATGTTTAAATCATGTTTATTGGTTCCTTCTATGTAAATAATTCAAGGCAATTTGTGACAGCATTGCGATGCCGATGGGCAAAGCTTCTTCATCTAAATCAAACCTTTCATGATGCAGCGGAAATTGTGTAGACTCCTCTCCATTGCATACACCTAATCGAAAAATAACCCCAGGAATGGCATGTGTATAAAAAGCGAAATCTTCCCCGCCCATAGAAGGCTTTTCGTCTCCGCATTTGTCTGCCCCAAGTATTTGTTCAGACGCCTGATAAACGAAATCTGCCATTTGGTCATCATTTATGACAGACGGGTAGCTTTTTTCATAATGAAATGCATACTCTGCTCCATACATTTCCGCAATTCCTTTAATTACCTTTTCGATTTGATGAGGAATTTGCTCCCTCACTTCTGGATTTAACGTCCTTACTGTCCCAACAAGTTCTACCTCTGGGGCAATGGCATTTCCTGCAGTGCCGCCTTTAATCTTTCCTATTGTAATAACAGCCGCATCCAGCGGATTCGTTCCTCTGCTAATAATTTGCTGCAATGCTGTTATCATCTGTGCGGATATCGCAATGGAATCCACTGATTCATGGGGCCGTGCTGCGTGGCCGCCTTTTCCGATGATTTTAATCGTTATAGGATCTGCTGCTGCACAAGCTAAGCCTCTTGCTACAGATACTTGACCTGTCGGAACATTTGGGGCAACATGTAAAGCAGCTATCGCATCCACTGGCGGATTTAACAATACACCATCCTCCATCATCGCCTTTGCTCCCGCAAGCCCTTCTTCAGCAGGCTGGAAAATAAATTTTATATTCCCTCGTTTTGGCTTTCCTAATTTCGTTAAAAGCCTCGCCGTTCCCATCAAGATGCTTGTATGAGCATCATGCCCGCACAGATGTGCTAATCCATCATTTTTGGAACGATAAGGTACAGACTTTTTATCCTGGATAGGCAATGCATCCATATCTGCTCGAAGTGCAATCGTTGGTCCATCCTCTTGTCCGCGCAATAGACCAACAACCCCAGTCTTTCCTACTCCACTTTGCACCTCTAATCCTAGTGATTTCAGGTAGGATGACACAATACTTGAAGTTCGAATTTCTCCATATCCAATCTCCGGATGCTGGTGAAAATCCCTTCTCCAAGCCACTGCCTGCTCTTTTATTTTTTCTGCTTCCGCAAGTAAGTCAACGGCATTATCTTTTTTATTTTGCATATTTGGATTCATTTCTTCCTCCAGTAAATGAATGGTTATTTGTTCGATTCAAATACTCTCGTATGAACCTCACTTAATGTTTTACTGATATGTGCTTGCATAATGTCTCTCGCCTTTATTTCATCGCGCTCTTCAAAAGCCTGTATAAGCTCCAAATGCTGCTTATACGTATTGTTTGTTACTTCTTTGCTAAACGGAATTAAATCCAATACAGGATTCAGCTTGGTCCGAATTTTTCTAACAGCAGTTTTAATATGGGTATTCCGTGATTCCGTTCCAATCAGCAAATGAAACTTCACATCCAAGGAACGGAACATTTCCCTTGTACAATCTGCTTCCATGCTTTTATTTACAAGCATTTTCAAATAAGCAATATTTTGTTCGCTTATTCTCGATGCAGACAGCCTGGCAGCCTCAGGTTCTATAAAGGACCTGAACTCCAACAGCTCTTCCAAGGCATTCCAGTCGTTCTTTATTTCCTCAATTGTCCGCTGGTGTGCTTTAGATGTTACAGGCAGCACAAAGGTTCCACCTTTATTGCCAAGCCTTCTTTCAATCAATTCTTTTTTCTCCAGCTCTGCAATCGCTTCTCGTATCGAAAGTCTGCTTGCCTTAAAAATATTAGCAAGCTCCCTCTCAGGAGGCAGCTGTTCCTCTGGAAGAATCTCTTTTAAAATAATTGCTTCTTCCAACTGTTCTAAAATAAAGTCACTAACACGCATAGGCGTAACCTTTTGAAACTGAAAAGCATCAAGAGAAACTTTCATAAACTCCTCCATTTTTTATTTTAATGGTCTAAGGTTTGAACCTTAGATCAATATTATCATGATCAATTATTTATTGCTATCGTTTTCTGAAAATTACATAAAGAAGTGCCAGGCACCCCGAATGGACAAATGTTCATTTGGGGTGCCTGACACTTTCTTTACTTATTCATTTATTTTCTTCTTATCCTTGCTTAAAACAGTCACCTCATATGGGTCATTACGCAAATTTTTAGTTAAGTCATCTGTTTGTATAAACGTATCAATTTCCTCTACTATGCTTTGTGCTAATTCTTTTGCATTTGCATCTGTTGAAGAAACGGATGTTTTGACTTTGATTTGCAATGGAAGTGGGTGAAAGGAGTAAGAAAATCCCTTGACTTTAAATTGTTTATTCTCCATTAATCCTTGTGCAATAATACTTATAGCTCCTGTCTTGTCCCATCTTAATTCTTGTTCTCTTGCTTTCATATCTACTTGTGTAATTCTAAATGTAAATTCTCCATACTCTTTGGAAATATCTATCAAATCTGCTTTTAATTGTTTCATCCTCTTCTCCGTTTTTGGAACAGAAACATACACAAATTTTTCTATCTGATTTATTCTAACTTGTATTGGAAATGCTGTAACAAAATGATTTTTATCTAAATAGTGTTGAACCTTTTCATGCAGCTCTTGGCTTTTCTCTGCATACTTCTCTTCCTCTTTCAACTGATTATTATCTGGTATTTTATTGACTATTTTTTCTCTTTTAAGCGTAATCGAATATTTTCCAAAATTTTGTTTAATAAGTTCTGAGTTGATATTTTTAATAACAGCTTCCTTTTGTTTCTGAAATTCTTCTTTTGACATATCAACTGATAATACAATCCTTCTATCAGGGATAGAAACATCGTCTAGTTGATTAAATGGATAATTATATTTTCGCATTACGTCTCCAAGCACTTTATAAATTGCATTTTTATCGTTCTGCTGCTTCATAAAATAATGAAAGTAAGGTATTTTTGCTGCAACCTTTGCCATCGTTGGTGAAAAAAAGGTTGATCCAATAAACAGGAGAAATAGTGCAGCAGCTGTTGCGATAAACGGCATCCACCTTTTCCTGCTTTTTCTCTCCTTTAGAGGATGTGTTGATTCCTCTATTACTCTTCCTAATACTTTTTGTTTATGCTCCTCCGTAAAATGGAAGTTTCCTTGATGATCTTTTAGATATTTAAAAGGATTCATGCATTTTCACCTCATCTAATGTTATTTTTAACGCATTCCTACCTCTATGTAATCGTGTTTTAACTGTATTACTTTTAACCCCTAGCAAGTCAGAAATTTCTCGGATGGAAATATCTTCATAATAATATAAGATAATAACTTCTCGATATTTAACAGGAAGAGCTAAAACTTTATTAAATATATCTTCATTTCTTTCTACTGATTCTTTCACAGGAATAGGGGAGAGTAATTTTGTTGTATCTTTGTTAAAGATGTTTCTGAAATGCCAGCTTTTTAAGACATCCTTACATTTGTTCACCGTAATTCTATAGATCCAAGTTTTATAAGATGCATTTTCCTTAAATTCATCTAGATGTTTATAACAGCTGACAAATACTTCTTGAGAAATGTCTTCCGCTGCTTCCTTTTTCTTTACATATGTGTAAGCTAGCCGTATTACCATATCTCCATACTGATCCATTAACCAGACAAGTTTTTCATTTTTCGATAAATGAGAAATAGTCTCCTTATTTTCTTTATTTGTATCCACTGATGAACCTCCTTCCCTTACAAACGTTAGACGATGCATCCTTCCATGTGGTTCCTTTTTATAAAAATTTTTAAAAGAAAAGTGTGATGATTATTTATCTAAATTTCCTTCCAAACAAGTATGGAGTTATAATAGGCATCTTTACTTCTTGTTTAAATAATGATTAAATCAACGACTTTATTTTGTTAGACTAAACTAGGATGGCAATAACGCCGAATGCCTGTTAACAACATAAATAGCGCCACCGGCTATCTTTAATTAATTTAAAGTTATTAATCATAAATAAAGCAAAAAAGCCAACCCAAAAGAATCAGCTTTTCAAGAAAATATTTCATGCAATTTTATTTTGAATTCAGGAAAGATATAAAAAGGAAAAATACTTTCTTCATTAAAGATAGATGGTGTACTGTACCGATTATTTTCTCCGAGAACATATTGCTCCAATACTTTTTCATTTGGATAAATTAATAAATATTCTTTTACCCCATATTTCTCGTATTGGTTTAATTTCTCAATTCGGTCTCTTTGCCAAGTGGAAGGAGATAAGACTTCCACAACTAAATCTGGAGCACCTTTACATCCTTTATTATCTAATTTTCTCTCATCACAAACCACACTAATATCTGGTTGTACCACTTGACATTCTGCTTCATCCTCTGTAGCTGATAAGCGAACATCAAAAGGAGCTGCATACACTTCACAAGTTTTTCCTTTAAGAAATGTATATAGTTCACCAGTTAATTTCGTTACAATCGCCTGATGCTGTCTTGATGGCGCAGCTTGCAAAAAAGGAATGCCATCAATGATTTCGTATCGCGGCTCATCAGGCCAAGTTAAATATTCAGCATATGTCACTTTCTTTGAATAAGGCTGATTTACACTCATATGAGACACCTCCATCATTAAGAATAGTCTAACACTATTCTTGAAAAAATACAGCTGTACACTAGTTTAATGTAACAGTATTTCCTTTATTTTCTATTCCAAAAATGTGTTCCTGTCCCTCACTCCAAAAATAAAAAGGATGCCTCCAAAGGTTTAGGACCTTCGGAAGACATCCTTTCATTCCTTACTTATTTAGCAAAACGATGATTCCCAATTTCAACTGTAACAGGGCGTGATAAAATCCACTTGCTGCTTGACGTTTTAGGATTGAAGAAAAATAAAGATCCCTTTCCTGATTCACCTATAGCAATCGCTTCGTTTACTGCTCTTTTAGAAGCAGCATCAGCTGGCTGATTGATTTGTCCATTTTGTACAGGAGTAAATGCATAATGTCCGTTTGAGATTTGGTAGATGACTTCACGGATTGTATTAGGGAATTGATCACTTTTTACACGGTTCAGTATGACAACAGCAACAGCTACCTTTCCAGCATAAGGTTCCCCAACTGCCTCTGCATGCACTAAACGTGCCATTAAATCTTTATCTGCAGCAGAAATAGTAGAGTTTGGTAGGATCATTGTTTCACCTGCAATTAGCGGTTTACTATTGTTTGCATTCATTAAACTATTGATTGGAATGCCGAATCCCTTTGCTATGTTCCAATATGTCTCACCATTATGTATCGTGTGATTTGTTGCTGCCTCTGTTTGATTGGTTAACGTAAATGCGGAAAGAGATCCGATTAACCCAGCGGCTACTATTAATTTTTTAAATTTTTTCATTCCTTGTGCCTCCTAGCAGTCTTTCATTTGCTCTTCTATTAGGCTATCAGATGTAATATTTTCATTCATGGTACAAAACATGGAAAATGCAAGTTTGCTATTTTAAACCTATGGTAATAAAGGGATCGATTTTTTAAAGGAATTATTATCCATACCATTAGAATTTCCAATAACATTCTCTTATAGAAAAATGAGGACCGAATTTTACAGTATGGTAACATTATGTAACAGAGAGACTAAAATCGACGCCTGTCTCAAACAAAAATAAGCCTACTCGGAAAATTACTCCTAATAGGCTTATTTCTTCTTTTGCTATTTAGTGATTTATGCACTTACCCCAGCCCAGTCTTCTTCCCTAACATCGAAAAAGAGGAACTATTATTAGTCCCTCTTTTTCCAGCTATCAATTATTTTCAGTTTATGTGCTAACTAGTATTTAATGAATATTTCGTTTTTGGAAGTTCCCGCCCTTTACTTCGGAAACATCGTAAATCGCGACAAAAGCTTTCGGATCAATCTCACGGATAATTTCTTTCATTTTACTTTCTTCCAAACGGTTAATGACACATGTTATTTCTTTAAATTCTTCTTGTGTATAACCACCAAGTGCTAGTGTATACGTAGCTCCACGGCCTAATCGATCACGTATCGTTTCCACCATTAATTCAGGATGAATAGTAATAATTTTAAAGGTTTTCGAACCACTTAAACCTTCTTCTACAATGTGAATCACTTTTGACGCAATAAAATAAGCAATTGCGGATAAAATAGCCCCTTGAAGACCAAACACCGTTGATACGACAATAAAAACAAACATATTTAAAAATAGAATAAGGTCACTAGTCCCAAACGGTAATTTCCGAGAAAGTAATACGGCTAACATATCGATTCCGTCTAATGCGCCGCCATTACGTAAAGCTAGCCCCATTCCAAAACCTATAATAATCCCACCAACAACGGTTACGAGCAACGTATCCCCTTCAATAATCGGTGATACATGATGCATAAGACTCGTACTAACGGCTAGTGAAGCAATCCCAATTACGGAATAAATAGCAAAACTTTTCCCAATTTGTTTATATCCTAAAAAAACAAATGGGATATTTAATACAGCAATTAGAAGCCCTAATGGTAAGCCAAATTGCGAACCAACGATACTTAGACCTGTTACACCACCATCTGATACAGAGTTTGGGATTAAAACAGCTTCTAATCCATAAGCAGTAATAATCCCTCCAATAATCACCAAAAATGCACGTGAAAATTTAAAAAGTTTATTGCTTTTTTTCTTTGTTATTATACTCATTTAATTCCTTTCCCCGTTTCAGCATTATTTATGTAATTTGATCCTTCCTTTATGTTTTATTTTAACACTGTACTTTATTCAAGTGTTCTCTTTTGCTTTGAACTTCTTTTTTTCTAGATTTTATTAAGGAAGCTTGCTTATATTGAATAGAGGGGGAGAGTTCTTTTAATATTGGGAAAAACCTCTTTTAAAAGGTCCACCGTCCATTCTTCTGGAACATTGGGAAATTCATTTATTACATGAAGTACCGTTTTTTTATTAGAATATAGCTACTAATTAATCTGTAGTTTGATTTTTCTGAAACCATTATAAATAAACTCTTGTTCCTTTGAATATTGGTGACTGGCACCAATAGACAAATGTCTTTTTAAAATGCCTGTCACCAATTTATATATTCAATATTTCTCTTATATCTTTTTCAGTCATTCGTGATAAAGCTTTATCTTGATCGCCTTGTTCCATGATAGTTTCAATAAGTTCTTTTTTCGTTTGCTGCAATTCATGCATTTTTTCCTCAATAGTCCCTTTCGTAATAAGTCGAATGACTTGAACCACATTTTTTTGACCCATGCGATGCGCTCGGCCAATCGCCTGTTCCTCCACTGCTGGATTCCACCAAAGATCATAGAGAATGACCGTATCGGCTTCCGTTAAGTTCAACCCTGTATTTCCAGCTTTTAAAGAAATAAGAAAGATGGCTGTCTCCTTCTTATTATAACGCTCCACTAATTCTATTCTTTCCTTAGAAGAGGTTTGTCCATCTAAACGGAAAAAACTCAAGCCTTCTTTTTCTAAAGAACGACTAATGATATCCAACATACTTGTAAATTGGGAAAAAATTAATAATCGCCTTCCATTTTCAACAGCATTCACTACAATCTCTACTAATTGTTTCAGCTTTCCAGAGTCACCATTGTACGTCTCTAAAAATAAAGAAGGATGACAGCATAATTGACGAAGTCTCGTTAAACCGGCAAGAATTTTCATCCGGCTTTTTTGAAACCCTTCTCCTTTAAGCGACTCTTCCGTTTCCTCTTTCATTTTTTCCAAGTAAGCAAGATAATGCTCCTTTTGATGCTTTGTAAGCTCTGATACGTGAAGGGTTTCAATTTTATCTGGCAATTCCTTCAAAACATCCTTTTTCATCCTTCTCAATAAAAAAGGCTTGATCATGCTTGCTACCTTTTCTGGTGAAAGCTCTCTAAACTTTTTTTGATTTGGAAAAAAATCAGGCATAACAATTTGAAAAATAGACCATAATTCATCAAGCGAATTTTCTATTGGGGTTCCACTTAAAGCAAAACGCGTTTCTGCTTGAATGCTGCTTACTGCTTTCGCTGTTTTTGTTGCATAATTTTTGACCACCTGGGCTTCATCCAAAATAAGGGTATGAAAATCACGATCCACATACTCCTCCATATCTTGACGTAAAGTAGGATAAGAGGTAATCCAAACATCCGCTACTGCTGAACGTCGAAATAATTCCTTCCTTTCTGTCGGAGAGCCGATCATAATTTCTGTTTTTAAAGATGGTGCGAATTTTTTCAATTCATTTTTCCAATTATAAACAAGTGATGCTGGTGCAACAATAAGGGCTGGCTTCTTTTCTTTCTGCTTCTCTTTATCTGACAATAAAAGAGCAATACTTTGCAGTGTTTTCCCTAATCCCATATCATCCGCGAGTACCCCGCCAAACCCATAATATTTCAATGTACTCAACCACTGAAATCCATAATGTTGATAATCACGCAGCTCTGCCTGCAAGGAGCTAGTTACCCCAAAGTTCAGCTCTTCTGGATTTTTTAATCGAGTCAGCAATTGAAGATATTGTTCTCCAGACTTCGTATTTTCTCCAGATACTAATTCTTCCAATTGAACTCCTCTGTATAAGGGCAGTTTAATCGCTTCCTTCTCCAATTGAGCGACTGGCAGATTCATTTCAACAAATAGATGACGAATCGTGTGAAACTGCTCCGATTCAAGCGATACAAACGTTCCACACGGCAAGCGATAATACTTCTTTTTTTCCACTGCACTTTTCATGATTTTTTGAATCGTTTTCTGGTCTATTCCTTCCATTGAAAAATTAACTTCCAACCAATTACCAGAAGCATCTACGTCAATATTAGTAACTGGCACATGTGATTCTGACAAAATAAGATTTTTCACTGCGCTTGTTAAATAAACAGCAGCTTTCTCTTCCAACTGTGGAAGAATCTTATAAACAAATTCAAAAATTCCTTCTTCTTCTTTTGTATATAAAAACTCTCCATTCGATTTTAACGAACTTGATTCAAGCACACTCATAATCAGTTGTTCTTTTTCCGTATCGCGAATAAGAATCGTTTCTTTTGGGGGAATATACTGAAATGGATTCATCTTATGCTCTCCGTAGCGAAATTCCAAATCCACTCGCAATAACTGATCCTTCATATCTACATATAGATGGGATTGAAGTGGAATTTTTATAATCTTATTCGAAATATTATCCGCCACTTGAACCTTTCCGACCTCATCCATGATCGGTACTACATAAGACAGCAACGGTTCCACCTGCTCCTTGCTGATCGGCAAAATAGGCGACTTCGTACGTTCTACTAACGTAATCAACTCTTCCAAAAAGGGTTGTTGCTCTTCGGAAATTTTGTAGATTGAATCCTCTTTCACAAAATAACCATAAAAACGAAAATAACTCCCCTTTGATAAATCAGCTACATTCAGTTGATAATCTTGACCCTCTGCCTTTTCAAGTTGAAAAAGAAAGGAATGCTCGTCGTATTGAAATTGTAATTGGTTATATAATTGTCCATTATGATACAACTGCACATTCCCCTGCATAAGCTTTTGTAAAACCTTATCTGCAATCATAGGAGATAAAACAATTGCACGAACATCATTAGTTAATCCGGATCCATAATAAGGAGATTGTAAATTTTGATACATTTTTTCAAAATTGAGTCCCTCTTGCAATAGGTTAATCACTTCTTGATCTACTTCTGAAAAAGTATATTCTGTAGGGTCATAGGTGAAGTTTTTTGTAAATGGATACTGCTCTTTCCATTTTATCGCTTCCAAAAATTTCTTTATATCTTTCAAAACATACGGTCTTTTTAGCCCTACCTTTATTTCTAAAGTGATAGATTTTTTGTTATGCATCTTACAAATCCATTCCACCATTAATGGTTGCTTTTCCACCACTTTCTCTTGTTGTATAGTCTCTTGATAATAGGTAGAAAACTTATCGATAAACTGATTTGTAAGCTGGTTCACATAAGCAGATTGCCTTACTTGCTGCTGTCTCATCAGCTCCGCTTGTTGTCTCTCCAGCATTTGTTGCCTTTCTTCTAGTCTATTTTTTCTCGCAGGTTCCTCATACTGCCACATCGCTCCTGATTCCTGAATCTCAAACAAAACTGCGGCAATATGCTTACATTCTTCATCATACCAGTTATTAAAAGCTGGACAGTTACACGAACATTTATACTTATTTTCTACTTCCTGAATCACCACTTGATACCTCTTTGATCCAGATACAGTCGCACTCCATCTACCTTTGCTTTCGTCACAAAATAAGTTTTGTACCTTTCCTTGTCTAAAATACCTTTTTCCATTTTGATAATTACTCGCGGAAAACATTTGCTTTATATTTAAACGAAGCAATGAACTAGCCATTCCACTCCTCCTTATTCCAAACAAAAATATCGATAAATATGATAGTAACTACAAGACTAAAACTACCTTAAATAGTTTACTCTATCATATTAACATAGTATATTATCATATTTGCCAATAGCACTGTGTTTAATTCCTACTATGAAAAAGACACCATAAAAACCGTTTGCCTTTTTGTGAAAGACAAATGGTTTTTATGGTGTCTGTCATTAATTTAAAAATCAACTTGTATCTGTTTCCCTCCGATAAGATGCCTTTCCTCGTTGCTTTAAAGTCCTGAGGGACAGACTCTTTATTCCCACTAATTAAACATTCATCGTCCTCCCACCAAAGACAAATCATACAATCTGTCTTTTTTAGGGGTCTGACCCCAATTTCATCTGACCCAATTTCATCAAGCTAAGCTTCAAAAAACAGGAAAATAAGCAACTAAATAGGAAGTAAGGGTTTCCGTTCTGTTCTCCGAGGCTTACCGCTCGCTTTCCACGGGGCGAGCGCCGAGCCTCCTCGTCGCTTTGCTCCTGTGGGGTCTCGTCTTTCTCGCTAATCCCGTAGGAGTCGAGCGGACGCCTCTCCAAACAAATGCGGTATTTCTTTTAAATAAAGCGTATCCCATAAATAGGATCATAAAAAAGGCAATAGGATGCCCGGGCGTATCTATACAAGTCGCTAAACCTGATTCGATTGTGAAACTTTCTGAATCTACAACAGAAGAAAATGGCGTACAATTTGTAGATACAAAAGTCGTTGCTGATTTCTATGGTGTAACTACCGAAACCGTTCGCAACTGGATTAAAGACGGGAAGATTTCTGGAAAACAATTATCTGGACATCGGGGAAAGTGGTTTATTCCTGCAGAGGAATTTGAATACTTTAAATCGCAAGAAGAAGCAGACGATACAGAGGGTAATATAAAAGAGCTTCTTGGAGAGAATTATACCGAAGATTGGGACGTAGAACTAGACGAAGATAAATAAAGGGGAGAAACGAGTGTGAAGCTCTTCCCATTCTTGAACATGCAGCCACTGCTATCAGGATGGAGCCTTTACGTTGCCTAACATCACAGTAGAGGAAATGAAAGAAAGAGTAAAAGAGAAGATCATTGAATTCGGTATGCCTAAATTTATAGCAGGTCTTTTGACGAGAAATATCCATAAGCTTGAGCGATCGAATTAATAAATACAGAAGCTAGGTCTTCTTCTCTTTACGAGTAAAACCTAGCTTTTTTTGATCAAAAATCCCAATAGATTTCCCTGCTATTCGATAGAACGATAGAATCGTTCCGGCCATTCCATCTTAGGGTGAAAATTGTACAACAATGATTGAGTGAATATGACAGCATTCACCCATTCTGTTTTAAACATGAGCGGTTTTTTATGAAGCCATGCCAAAGGATCGATGGGAACGGAAAAATCAATATATTCCTCAAAGCTTCCTTCGAACCCTTTTGTCCAAAATCTTTTTAACGGGTGAAGAGGAACACGACCGCCATTTTTCACATGTTCATAGGTGTCTTGAAGCCATTCTTGAATTGGAATTCCTGTCAATGGTTCGTTCATCTGCTGCCATCCACATAAAAGTGAGCCATGCTTCCCCCACTCGATTTGAATGATTGCCCTCTGATTGTTATTATGTGCCTCTTTTACCGCATCCTCTGACTCTAATACACGGGAATGGAACCAGCACATCACATTTGTTACCGATTCCGATTCAGGATCATATTCGACCCAAACCTCTTCATGATCACAAGGTTCATAGTCATCTGGAAAATCATAGTCATCTTCCCAAAATAAATGATAGCCAATCACAGGCTTAGAAGGATGATGAACAACGACTATATCCTTAAGTGGGAAGCATTCTTTTGGATTAATCATTAAAATTGGGCAAAACTTGTGAATGAGGCGTTCATCCTTTTCAGTTAAAGGAATAAGCGGCTCCATTTCTAGTACTTTGCGGTACAGATCGCCAGCTTTCCGAAGCTGTCCATCTAAATGGTAAAACTCTGCTTGTTTAGATACATAGCCCACTTGGTTTGGGTCTGCCTTTTTTAAAAGCTCCAGCTGATAAATCGCGTGTTCATAAAAATCAAGTTCTGCAATCTTCTTATTGTTCATTAATTCCGAGATTTTTTCATTTCTTTTCTTCCACTCGTCAAGAAAAGTATCGATCAAAATGGATTCCCCCTAAGTTTTCTGCTTGTTCGTTAACTCCATTAGTGTTTCAACTTCATGACTCGTTATCGAGTGAACACCCAGTTTCACGTACTTTTCCATTTCACGAGGTTCGTTAATCGTCCAAACTAAAACGGGCAAACAGCGTAATGCGGCAGCAGCTATTAACTCTTCAAGACAAATGCGGTAGTCAATATTGATTCCACAGCATGATGCTGCAATCGCATCCTGAAAAGTTTCCTTAATAAAAGATTCATAATCTTCCTTATTAGCTTCAAATAAGCTTTTACTAGCATTTAAGAGAACTTGATAAGGTCGATAGTTTCCCTTTAGAAAAGCAGCTCGATCCTTTTCACATCCGCTTATAATAGAAGATTCTCTCATCTTAAATTGTTCGACTGTCTTAATCATTGGATCGATCGCATGATCTTCTTTTACATCTAAATTGATCACTCGATTACTTTCTTTAATGAGCGGTAAAACCTCTTCTAGGCAAACCACCTTATCCGATTGAGTTAGATCATTCAATTCCTGGAATGTTACATCTTGGACGCGAATCATTCCGTGTTGTGTATGAAAATGTTCATCATGCAGCAGAACAACACTTCCATCTTTTGTAGATCTTACATCTACTTCAATCACATCTGCCCCAGATTTTATCCCTTCGATGACGGATTGAATGGAATTGGGGGGTGTCTTCATACAGCCAGTATGAGCTGTAATCAATGGTTTTCTCAATTTAACCACCTGTCTTTATTTAAGTTTGATCGTATTCAAAAGATCATTATGGATATTACCATTAGAGGCTACGAGCGATTCATGAAAGAGCTTGTATGGGTTTCCATCTTTATCTGTAACTGTTCCTCCAGCCTCCGTTACGATCAAAATTCCTGCCGCTGTATCCCACGGATTTAAACCTTCATGCCAGAATCCTGTTAATCTGCCAGAGGCTACTTGGCACAAATCTAGACTAGAAGCTCCAAACATCCGAATATTTCGGCTATTCCCTGCTAGCTTATCCATTTGCTGAAGAACGCGCGAACCAACTTTAAAGTCATTAGCCTGAAATCCAGTCGACACAATGGCTTCTGTTAATTTCATTTCTTGTCCAACACGAAGCGGCTGCTCATTTAAAAATGAACCCATTGATTTCCTTGCCGTATATAATTCACCTGTCATTGGATTCAAAACAACACCAATCACTGGTTCTTTATTGTTTACAATTCCTATTGACACTGAATAATATGGAATACCATGAATAAAATTGGTTGTACCATCAATCGGATCTATTATCCATCCGTAACCAGAATCAAATTGTTGAAAAGCTTGATAAGAATTTGCTTGACCGCAATCCTCTTCAGAGAGGATCCAGTGATCTGGAAAATCTTGTTTAATCTTTTGACGAAGCATCTTTTCCGTCATTTGATCAACTTCTGTGACTAGATCTGAAGCATTCTTTTTTTGGACAACCTCTCCCATGTTTCCAATATTTTCTTTAATCAAGCTCCCAGCCTGCTTCGCATACTCAATGGCCATATGATACAAGGTGTATTCTAAATCCTGTTTCATTTCTAATGTCATTTTTTTATCCTCTATTTTCTCTCTATTAATTTCGGACAAGTTCCTTCACAAGATCTTTCCTTACATTTTTTCCAGTAGTTTTTTCAAAAATATGCAGGGACTCAACATTGGTTGATAGGACCAATTCTTGCCCAATATTTAATCTCATATTAGGTTCGACAAAAAAATAAACCTGTTCATGACCAATATTGACATTGATCATTTGAGAATGCCCAATCGGTTCAATAAGTTGAACCGTCCCATTCATCCGAATTTCCCCTTCTAATCCTAATTTAAGATCATGTGGACGTATCCCAATCGTGACATCCAATTGATTCGTACTTATATCAAGTAGTGACCGATCAAAATAAAGCGTTGATTTTGAGAATGTGAGCTCAGCTTTTTGATCCGTTGAAGTTAGTTTTCCTTGGATAAAATTCATTGGTGGTGTGCCAATAAACTGAGCGACAAAAAAGTCCTTTGGATTTTTATATAAATCCATCGGCGTGCTGTATTGAATGACTTCTCCCTCTTTCATAACCGCAATTCGATCAGCCATCGTCATCGCTTCTTCTTGGTCATGGGTAACTAAAATCGTTGTAATGCCAAGTTCTTTTTGAATTCGAGAAATTTCCTTTCTCATTTCAATTTTCAATCTGGCATCTAGATTCGATAATGGTTCATCTAATAGAAGAACCTTTGGTTTTTTTACAATCGCACGAGCTAAAGCCACACGCTGCTGCTGGCCTCCTGATAATTGACTTGGCTTTCTATCTAGTAAGTGCCCTAGCTGTACCATTTCAGCTGCTTCTTTGGCTCTTTCATATCGTTTTTCCTTGCTTACTTTCTGTTGTTTTAACGGAAAAGCAATATTATCTAATACAGTCATATGAGGATATAAAGCATAGCTTTGAAACACCATGCCAATATTGCGATCCTTTGGCTCTACACCATTCACTAGCTGACCGTCAAAATATAAGTCACCACTATTCTGTTTATAAATACCGGCGATCATTAACATGGTTGTAGACTTACCACAGCCGCTTGGTCCAAGTAACGCAACAAGTTCTCCATCATGAATCGTTAAGTTTAAATCATTGATGGTGTTCGTTTGATGATTAAAGGATTTACAAATATTTTTCATTTCAATGATCATACACGTTTACCTCCTCCAGCACTAACTTGCATTAATGATTTTTGCGTAAAAATGAAAAATAGTAAGACTGGCAGCATATAAAACAAGGAAACAGCACACAAAAGCCCATAGTCCACCATATTTGGATCACTCATTAATTTATGAAGATATGCGGACAAGGTCACATTTTGATCGTTTAAAATAAAGGTATACAGCAATAAAAATTCAGACCAGCCAGATAGAAATGAAAAAATACTGATTGCTGCAATTCCAGGCTTAACAAGTGGAAGAACAATCGTATACCAAACCTTAATCCGGCTGCAGCCGTCAATCATCCCTGCCCATTCTACATCCCATGGTATATCGTCAAAAAAACCTTTCACAATCCATGCTGTCATCGGAATCTGCATCGCTGTTTTTACTAATACGACTCCCCAAAGCGAATCGAATAATCCCATAAAATTGAGGATATAAAATACGGCAATCAGAAGAGCTACACTAGGAAATGCATGTAAAATCAAAGTCGTTTTCATCAACGCTTGGCGCCCAGGAAATTCGATACGGGCTAACGCATACCCAGCCATCACACCGATGATCACTTCAAGAACAGTTAAACTTCCCGCAAATAGAAAAGAATTCCACGTAGCGAGCCAAATACTTGGGAGAACAGTCCCACCCTGCTCTACAGCTGTCCATAAAAACGTCCAATTTTCAAGCGTAAATGAAACAGGGATAAAACCAAATTTCATTTGTTCAGAAAAAGAACGCATTAACAGCCATAAATACATAAGAATAATTGGCATGGTCGTAATGCCAAGCACTCCGTAAGCAATGAAATAAGGAAGACGCTGCTTCCATTTAAGTGCAAAGGGCTTTACAGCTTTTGTTTCTTTATGAGAACTAGTTACATCCATTTTCAAGTCTCCTTTCCTACTCAATTCTTGAAGAACCAAGCATTTTTTTCATCCCAAACCATCTCCACATAATAAAAGTAAAGAGTAAAGCAAGGATCACAAGTACTAACGAAACAGCCGAACCATAGCCAAACTCAAAATTTTGAAAGGCTTTATGATAGGAGTACAAAGCCAGTACTTCACTTTCAAATAATGGACCGCCCTTTGTCAGTAAGATGATATATTCATACGATGTTAATAAGGATAAAAACTGCCAAATCGTTACAAACATAAGAGGCCAGCGAATCGACGGAATAATAATATCTTTAATGATTGACCATTGTGAAGCACCGTCCACTCTTGCCGCTTGAAACAAATCCTGTGGAATGGATTTGATCGCCGATGAAAAAATAATCATTCCGAATGAAGCTCCAATGAATCCATTAGCTACAATAATCGCCTCCATCGGATGAGAAATCAGCCATTCAGCTGGCGCCATGTCAAAAAGGGCTCTCAAGCTATTTAATACTCCGTATTCACTTGGGTCAAAAAACCATAACCAAAGCAAAATATACACTACCGGTGGAGAAATACGAGGTAACATCCAAATCGTCCGAAAAATAAGACCCACAGAATCCTTCTGAATAAAATAAGTTGTCAAGATCCCTAAAGCTAAACCAAAAAACACATTAATTAATAAGGTAAATCCCACATAAACGATCGTATTTTTTAAAACAAGCCAAATATTCGGGTCGCTTATTAACTTTTTAAAATTCAATAAACCGTTAAATTCCCATCTCATGGCAGAATCCATCCCAGTAAAAGCCAAAATAGCGATTAAAAGAACAGGAATAAAAAAGAACAGGGTAATTAAAAGGAAGAACGGTCCCAACATGATGGCAGGCAGCTTCCATTTATGAATAAAGGTTCCCAAATGCTAACCCTCCTTGAAAAAGCAGCCCCTAGCAGACATATGCTAAGAGCCAGCTGTTTTTGTTAAGTATCTTTTTTTGAAGCAAACGATCCTTATTCTTGGATTTTCAATTGATCACCAAGATCGTTTTTCAATTGAGTTTCTAAATCCTTCATAGCATCTTCAGGTTTTTTCTTTCCTAACTCAACAGCTTGAATCGCGTTAAATACCGCTTTTGAATACTTAGGGTATGCTTCATGATTCGGAAGGAATGTTGTATATTCAGACATATAAGCAACACTACCTAAAGTGATATCTGCTTTGAAATTTGGATCCTCAGCACCTGCTTTTGTTACAGGAAGATGCATGGTTTTTACGTTATGCTCTGTTTGAAGAGCTGGATCTGAAACTAGTTCTAATAAACGTTTTACTAACTCTGGATGTTCCGTTTGTGAAGAAACTGTATAAGCAAACGGGTGAGATAATGTTAGTGGTTTTCCACCTTTTTCAGCAGCTGGAATTAGCATCATCCCGAAATGCTCATTGGACCATTTTGCATCTACTTTTCCAAGTTGCTCATGGAAATTATCTTGGCTCCAGTTAAATACGTTCCAAATCCCGCCATAGTAAAATAGGATTTTTCCATTGACGATCAGTTTATGCACATTGTTCCATTCCATCGTTGTTAAATTTTCAGGAAGTAATTTTTTCTGTGCAAGTTCATCATAGTAGTTTAATTGTTTTGAAACGGCTTCTTTATCAAAAACGATTTTATTGTCTTTTTCATCATAAACTTTTCCGCCAAAATTATAGGCGATATATTGAAAGTCAGGACCATCTACTGGACGGTGGCCAATTCCATTTTCCACTAGCCCTTTTTTCTCCGCTTCTTCAGCTGTTTTGGTCATGTCTTCAAGGGTAAATTCTCCCTTTTTAACCATTTCCGGAAGCTTATTAATTTGCTCTTCGCTCCATCCAAGCTCCTTTAGAATATCTTTATTGTAGAAAACCGGACGAGCTTCCGTATCCTGCAAAGCACCCCAAACTTTATCTTTATAAGAAACAGCTTTCCAAAGAGTAGGGAATACATCCTTATATTCCTTTGATTTCTTTAGATCATCTAAAGGAAGAATGTAGTTTCCATCTGCTAGCCAACCAAGATTTTCATGACCTGTTGCATAAATATCCGGCTCTTTTTTTGCTTTAAACGCAAGGATAAATTGCTTAGCATAATCTTCCCAGCTACCATCAAAGGATTTTGTTTCGACTTTTACTTGTGTATTTTTCCCATCTTCCTTAAGCTCTGCATTTAATTTGTCAGCTGCTTTTACTAGATTTTCTACACGAGTTAATTCTTGACCAGCTGTTTGTGCCTCAATAATCACTGTTTCTGGTTCTTTCGATTCACTTTCAGTAGGCTTACTTTCTTGAGCACATCCTGCAAGAACTCCTATACCTAGAACAACTGTAGATAAGATACCAACTGCCTTTTTCTTCATCCTTCTCACCTCTGTGTTATTTTTGTAAAAAAGGGAACGTTCCCATAAAAGAAAGGGGGAATCAAAAATTAAGGGAACGTTCCCACACCAATTCTTTCTCAATTTGTTTTATGTCTTGCTTGTCCCCGTTACATGTATAAATGTACAGAAGATATGTTTAGCTCTTATTATGGGAATTTTAAGTTCATGTAAAAGTATGTTTATGAAATATTAACTTTCTTTATTTTTAGAGCTTACTAATTTTATAGAGGGAGAAGATAAAAAGAAATTAGAAATCACCCACCTTGAGTCGATGATCGAACGAACAGCTTAGGTTCGTATTCCATACAGAAAGGTTCTACCGTGTCTTTTTTAATAAGACGATCAAGCAAGGTAACTGCATCCTCTCCCATTTTCATTTTCTCAACATGAACTGTTGTTAAAGGAGGATAGCACATGCTCGCATAATCGATGTTATCAAAGCCAGCTACTGCTATTTCGTCAGGGATTTTTATTCCTTTTTCTAATAAGACTCTCACAGCACCCATCGCTAACATATCGTTTGTTGCAAAAATAGCTGTTGGTCTTTGTCCGATGAATTGCGGCCAAATTTGATGGAGTCCCTTATAGCCATCTTCATAAGCCGAAGTCGGAGAATAATAAATATTTTTTGATAAAACCTCAACACCCAGTTCCTTGAACCTCTCACAAAAGCCTTGCAATCGGAGCAAGTGACTTCGGTGCGCTTGAGGACCAGCGATCACAAAAACATTGCGATGACCTAATTGATACAAATACTCTGCAACCATCGCTCCACCTTTATAGTCTTGATTGACGATTTGGATGACGTCACTCTTGTCAGTCGTTCCATTCACAATTAAATAAGGAACCTGAAAGCTTTCAATGTGGCCTATCACTTCTTGACTCAGCCGGCTGATTAATATAAGTCCATCAACCCTTTTTTCATGCATGAAATCAGCAGACCTTAAAGACATTTCCCTATCAGTTGTGACAAATACTGAGTAGTTCAGACTTTCCGCCTTAAGTAGAATCGCATCTAGTATTTTTCCATAAAAAGGGTGAGATGCGATAGGATGGTGCTGCCGGTAGATAATGACGCCTATATTGTTTGTCTTTTGCGAAACCATCGCTCTTGCTACTCCATTTGGTTTATATTGGAGCTCTTCAATCGCCTTCAAAACCTTCTCCCGAGCTTGTTCACTCGTATATCCGTTGCCAGAGATCACTCGTGAAACGGTCGATTTAGAAACCCCTGCCCTTGAAGCAATGTCAATAATTGTATAACTCATACAACGACCCCCGACCTTCTCTATCTAATAATGTCATCAATCTATCATAACGCGCTTACATGATGATGTTGTTAAAACTATGTTAAGATTTTATGAAATTATGGGTAATCATTCCAAATGATCTTCGCTATATACTATAAAATAATCCTATCTGGACAGATTCTCTTCGGTTGTAGACGCTTTCACAAATTTAAAAGCCGATTTTTCCGAATCGAGTAGAGGGAAAATAAAATACATTATTTTCGCCCATAGGAATAGGGGCTTGCTTTCCGTTTCAGGATACTCGCTTTCCGTGGGGCGTGCGATGAGCCTCCTCGGCGCTTGCGCCTGCGGGGTCTCATCTTACCCGCTAATCCCACAGGAGTCTCGCACCTTCCACTTCAATCAAGCCGTTTTATCAATTAGTTGCTGTCGCTGAACTGGTGAAAACACCACCCTTTTAGAAATAGACTCAAGCGGCACATTCTGGTAGAACAACGTTGAATGATAACATAAGACCTTTTTTTTTCAGAAAACAGACTTTATCAAAACAAAAGTTGCAGGCTGCAAAGGAACTTTTAATTGAATAAAATAAGTACACATGAGTTGATGTGATTCATTTTTTCTCTAACTTTTTGAGCGTTACATCATTTCACTGTTCCCGTCCCATCAACATTCTTTTCCAAAGTTATCAAGCAATGCACGCACTTCATCTGTTGATTTCGTGTTCATCAATTGATTTCTTAATTCACCAGCTCCACGGAATCCTTTGACATAAATTTTGAAAAAGCGATGAAGCCCTGTGATTGAACGTGGCAGTGCTTCCGCATATTGATCTTGAAGATCAAGCTGCAGTCTTAAAAGATCAAGGTATTCTTTACTGCTATGCTCTTTTGGCTCTTTTTCAAAAGCAAAAGGATTTTTAAAAATACCTCGCCCGATCATAACGCCATCAATACCATATTGTTTTGCAAGCTGCATCCCAGTTTGACGGTCAGGAATGTCTCCATTGATTGTTAGCAGCGTATTTGGTGCGATACGGTCACGTAATTTTTTGATTTCCGGAATTAGCTCCCAATGCGCATCTACTTGGCTCATTTCCTTTCTTGTACGTAAATGAATAGAAAGGTTCGCAATATCCTGTTTTAAAATATGCGTTAGCCACTCCTCCCACTCATCTACATTCTTATAGCCAAGTCGTGTTTTCACGCTGACAGGCAGTCCGCCCGCTTTTGCTGCTTGAATAAGTTCTGCCGCAACATCTGGACGCAGAATAAGGCCACTCCCCTTCCCTCTCGATGCCACATTAGGTACAGGGCAGCCCATATTAATATCGATGCCTTTAAATCCTAGCTCTGCCATGCCAATACTCATTTGACGGAAATATTCGGGATTATCCCCCCAAATATGTGCCACCACCGGCTGTTCATCTTCTGTAAAAATCAAACGGCCACGCACACTTTTTATGCCATCTGGATGACAATAGCTATCCGAGTTTGTAAACTCTGTAAAAAATACATCCGGTCGACCAGCTTCACTTACTACGTGACGAAAAACAACATCTGTCACATCTTCCATTGGTGCAAGTACAAAAAATGGTCGTGGTAAATCACGCCAAAAATTATCTATCATTTCAAACTCAAATCCTCTCACTATGAATACAACTTCAAACTCTCGGACAAAAAATATAAAGCCAAATGTTCCACTTCTTTTACACTTATATCATGCTTAATAACTTATTATCAAACACAAGTACATTTAGACATTTATAATTTGTGAAAAACTATTGTGAAAATCGACAATGTTTATTTTAACGAAAATCGGTCCTGAATGGTATTTTTATAAAGTGAACCTTTCCATCAGTGGGGGTTTTCTTCATCCCCCACTGATGGTTAGTTGAACTTATCGGACTTTTACGGGCAGTTGTCCCCCACCTAGCTTCCTCGATTCTTCAGCATCTTGAGGTGGAGGTCTTACTGCCCGTTAAGAGTGGGATAAACAAAAAAGCAGATGGTATAGATTTTTTCTATATCAACTGCTTTTCTATTATACCAGCTCCAACCACGCGACCGCTTCACAATGTGTAAATGTAGAAAACAAAATTCCCATTTTTTTATGTTTTGTTGTTCCTTCGGGTCGTCCCTGTGACAAAGAACTGAAGTTGTTTAAAAAATTATCAAGACCTAAATCGTAAAAAGTCATAAAAAATAAGGGGTAATACATATTTTACCAATATGTATCATCCCTTTTACTTTTTGTTTCACAATCGCGCCAGTTACTTGAATAAGAACTGAATTTATAAGCCGTTATTTTCAATTAAGATTTGATTGTGAATATGGTGTTCCATATGCTCAAGATAATCTTGTATAAGCCACTCTAGTGTTTTATGTTGATTATTTCCTATATCACATAGGTTGGATAACTTCTCGTTAGAAATATTCTTAACAATATTAACAATTTGCTTATTTAATGTCTGAAAAAGGTTTACTATTTCATGAAGTGGTCTATTTTGATAATTCTGAACGATTACCCATTGGTCTTGATTATACGATTGAATAACATACAATGGTTCTTCATATTGAATTTTTATAAATCTTTCCATATTATTTATGGCAGAGTCACATAGATGTCCTAAAATCTCTTTTTTAGACCATTTATTTGGTAATGGTCGATTAGAAATTTCTTTTTCAGACATAGAGTTGTATTCTTCTGGTAATCTGTTTATCCAATGATTGATTCCCTCAACTACTTTTTGCATAATTCTACTCCCCTCATGAAATATCGATAATCAACAATTGGACTAGCCGGTTCAATTTGTAAAGAAAGTAAAAATTTTGGTTTTACAGTCATATTATGATCTCCTTTAATATTGAATTTTCTTTCTAATTAAATTATATCTTGTTTACAACATCATAGTCTTAGATAATTATAGATAATAACTATCAATATTATTGATAAAAAAGGATTGATTTATATCGAATTTTTATACCTTAAAACTTTTGTTCAAGTAGTAAATAGTGGAAGTTATACTCGTGCTGCTATTGAATTAGATTATGCCCAGTCTAGCGTTACAAATCATATCCAAAAGCTTGAGGAACTGTACGGAGGAATTGTTTTACTAGAAAGAAAAGGAAAATACATGAAGCCTACTTCTTCTGGTGAACTTCTTTTTGATTACGCAAAAAAAATACTATCCCTTCATCAAGAATCACATCTGGCTCTAAAAGAACAGGAAATCAAAACACTTTCAATAGGAACAATTGAGACATTAGCCATCTATTTTCTCCCTGAATTACTAGAAAAATTTAAAAGAATCTATCCCAACGTTCATATACGTATTATTCCGGATTATAAGCAAAACATTATTAGAATGGTTAAAGAAAAAGAGATAGATTTCGGACTTATCTTGGATTTTCCATGTCAAGTTACTGGAATAGAAAGCCTTTACATAAAAAAACAAGATATGATGATTGTTGTTCCTCATGATCATGCCTTTGCAAGTAAAACTGAAGTTGCTATACATGATTTAGAGAATGAAACTTTCATCTTAACCGATGAAGGGTGTACGTATCGTGCTTTTTTACTTGAAAGATTTAAAATGGAAAACATTTCTCACAACATATCAATGGAGCTTAGTAGCGTGGAAACAATTAAGAAAGCTGTGGAAAATAAGTGGGGGATTGGTTTTTTACCACTTTATTCAGTAGAAAAAAACGTAAATAATCAGTTGATAAAGGCGATTTCTTTACATGATAAGAATCTAAATTTTTACAGTCAATTACTCTATAGAAAAGAGAAATCCCTTCTCAAAGTTTTTCAGACATTTATTAACTGTTTAAAACAAACAATAAAATGTTGAATAACAATAATGTTTAATCTGGAGAAGCATGAGCTAAAAGTTCCTAAAAGGTGAGAATATCTGCACCCCCATTTATCATTTTAACGGCAAAATTTACAATACAGACGTTTAAAACATAATACAGTTGTTTAATAAGTTTCATTTTTTTGGTCTTATATACTCTAGTAAAAACGCTGCAACCTTTAATTTTATGGTTTGCAGCGTTACCAATTATACCGGCAATATTGGTTACAATGACTCCAATTCTTGGAACAGCGAAGACAGTTTATTACAGAAACTTTATTTTTCTCATAGGCTGTTTTCGTATAGATTGTTGCTTTTAAACTCGCAGCCTGAATACACTTCGCTTTCCGCGGGCGAGCGTCGAGCCTCCTCGTCGCATACGCTCCTGTGGGGTCTCGTCTTTCTCGCATTCCCACAGGAGTCTACGTGTATTCAGTCTGCTGAGTACTTCTTCTCCCATTTTTTTACGTAAAAAACAACAAACTTTGAGAAAACAGCCTTCTCATAACACCTTAGCAAGTTAACCATGCTCTTTGTAAAACAATATATAATTGAGATTATTCGCCTTTAACCTGCTCTGACAGATGGAGGGTAATTGCCCAAAATAAAAGAGTAAAAGCGCTGATAGAAGCACCTAATAGACATACTCCATTCCATCCATAGCTTGCATAAATATTGGTTGAAATAATTGCGCCTGTTGCACTGCCAATAGAATAAAAAATCATGTAACTCGCAGTAAGCCGACTCCTTGCTTCAGGACGTACTGTAAAAATCATACTTTGGTTGGTGACATGTACAGCTTGCACCGCTAGGTCAAGAAGGATAACACCAATAACTAATGGTAATAGAGAGTAATTAATCAATCTAATGAGGAACCAAGATATTACTAATAAAAGCAGAGCAATGCCAGTGGTTCGTTGTCCTAAACCTCGATCGGCCAGACGCCCAGCCTTCGCAGCAGCTAATGCTCCTGCAACTCCAGCGAAGCCGAATGCTCCAATAGCAGTATGTGAGAGATGATATGGTGCAGCACTAAGAGGTAACACTAATGAAGTCCATAGAATACTAAAGGAAGTAAAAATTAGAAATGCTAATATTCCACGGATACGTAAGATCCTTTCCTGTACGAATAACAAGAGGACAGAACGCAGCAACTTGGGATAAGACATAGCTGTTCGTTCGCTCCTAAAATCAGGTAATTTTCGGTATAGTAAACCAACTATGAAGAACATAAGTACAGCAGAAGTAAGATAAACGGAACGCCAACCACTCAGGTCTGTCAATGCTCCAGCAAATGTTCGCGCAAGGAGGATTCCTATTACAACGCCACTTGTAACGAAACCTACTATGCGTCCACGTTCTGTAGGATTAGACAATGTTGATGCATATGCGACGAGTGTCTGTGTAACAGTTGCAAGGATTCCCACTATAGCCATACCTATAAAAAGTATTGTACTCGTGGGAGCAATACCAATAATAATTAGAGCGACAACTGTAAGTAGCATTTGACCAATAATAAGTAATCGAGGATTGAAGAAATCACCAAGCGGAACTAGTAAGAGCAATCCAAGTGCATAACATATTTGAGTGATCGTAATAACAACCCCAATGGTTGAGTGATCAATCTTAAATTCATTTGAAATAGCATCAAGCAACGGATGAGCGAAGTATATATTAGCAACAGCCATTCCACAGGCTATTGCAAATAATAGAGTCATAGAGCGAGACATCGATGTACTGAAACGTGATTGTAATTGACCGTTATGACGATTAAGATTAGTTGTTATTTCTTCTTTACCATTCATCATTTTCATCCCCTTTTTGTACTATTCAAAATTACATACCGAATAGTATATAATTATCACAAGTAAAATATAATCGTTTTAATGTTGCAATGTCAAGGATTTTAGAAAAACGTTTGATTTTTATTCTTTTAAAATTTGACACTCCCCCATTAATTAAATAAGATTATAATGTACCAATAAGTATATAAAATTCATTGTTAATAATTAAAATTTTGGCTGTGTTAAACTTGCCTGTTGATCTCCGCTTCAGGCGTTCGCTTTCCGCGGGCGGTCTGGGAGCCTCCTCGTCGCTTTGCTCCTGTGGGGTCTCCCTCTGACTCGCTTTTCCCGCAGGAGTCTCACACCTTCCACTCCAATCAACATTGTGCAAAAATCAACAATGAGCTTTAACATAGCCTAAATTTTAAAAACGATAAAGGAGAGAAAGGATTATTATGGCTCGACTACGTGAGTTTGATGAAGAAAAAGCCTTAGATGCTGCTATGCAGCTTTTTTGGGAGAAAGGGTATTCAGCTACTTCATTAAGTGACCTAACTGCCAGAATGGGGATACAACGTCCAAGCTTATACGCTGCTTTTGGTGACAAAGAAGGGTTGTTTGAAGCTGCATTGCGCAGATATACAAAGTTACATGCTTCCCGTATTCGAACAAAACTTCAAAATAAGCCATCTGTAAAAGAAGGAATTCGTACTTTTTTTGAAAATCTAGTAGAAGAGGAATATAAAGAAAGTCCAAGCAAGGGATGTTTTTGTATTAACACAATGGTAGAACTTGCCTCTCAAAATGAAAAGTTTGAAATTCTGACGAGGGAGCATCAGATGTATCTTTCGGTTTTATTTCAAGAATTAATTGTCCAAGGTGTTCAGACAGGAGAATTTCAAAATGATCTAAATGCTAAAGCGTTAGCACAGACGCTAGTCACTTCATTAATTGGACTTACAGTAATGATGAAATCTCGTCCAGAGCGCTCATTTATAGATAACTCTGTAGCCGTGATATTATCATTATTAAAATAGTTAGATTAAAAATAAGCTGTGATAAGTTTAGCATTGCGTTTATTAATAAGGGGGATTTTAAATGACGCCAGAACAAATTGTTAGAAAATTTTTTAAAGAAGTACGTTCAGGTAACAACCTTGACTATTCAAATCAATTAATGGCAGAACGAGTATTGGCACATCAAATTATATCTGAAGAAGAACAAACAGTTTGCAGAACGCCTCAAGATTATGCTGAACACGTAAGAGAGATGATTGAAGTATATGGTAATTTTTCTTTGGAAATTCAAGAATGTTTAGTACAAGGAAATAAAGTATATGTACGTTGGAAACAAGTAGGTACACACGTAGGAGAAATCGAAGGATATCAACCTACAGGACTCCCAATAATTGAAAAAGCAAGTGCAGTATATAAAATAGAAGATGAAAAAATTTCAGAGTATTGGATTCAAGTTGATAGATTAGGAATTCAAAGTCAATTGGAGCGGAATAAAAATTTCAGTAGTTAACTAATTCGTATAGAAAATACAACGATTTTTTTAAGTAAAGGGCTATTCTTAGCGATACGCCTTCCGTAATTATACAACTTTATTATTTCTAAACGCTCTTTTCGTAAAGATTGTTGCATTTAAACTCGCAGCCTGAATACACTTCGCTTTCCGTGGGCGAGCGTCGAGCCTCCTCGTCGCAAACGCTCCTGTGGGGTCTCGTCTTTCTCGCATTCCCACAGGAGTCTACGTGTATTCAGGCTGCTAAGTACTTCTTCTCCCATTTTTTTACGTAAAAACAACAACCTTTGAGAAAACAGCCTTTCTAAAAAATCATAGAATAGATGGTTACTGTATTTCTAGATATAAAATTAAAAAACTTATTATTTAAAAAGCTGTTTAACCAATCTTTCATTAAGAGATATTCCTAATCTTGTTTCAAAGGTTGAGGATGTTGATGTGTTTTTTAGTAGGATGCAATAGTTTGAAAATCTGTGCCTGTCTCCTAGCTTTAAAAATCGGAGGACAGGCACTCCATATGAACAAATTTCTTTTTGCAATGCAGTGTCTGACAACCATAATCTAACGAAAACAGCATCATTCAACAAACTCTTAGACCATCCAATTTTTTCAACTGATTAATATCCACTTCATATTTACTTCCAGACACTCTACTAATCTTTTTTACTTCTTCTTTTGGTCCAAAATAAATTGTTTTAAAATCATCATCCTTATACTGTACAACAAAAAAATCATCGAAATCGTCAAAGGTACGTTGGTTGATGGAAATAAAACCATTTGTTTGTGCGGTTGTTTTCACACTAATCCTTCTATTATTGCTTATCACATCAAACCCATGTTGATTCGTTTGCCGTGACAAGGAGCCACCTGTTTCAATTGCACAGATAAACTCCCCGATTCTCCCTATTAAATGCCGCAATTCTGTCGGTTTACAATTTAAGACATTCATTTCATATCTTAGTATTTGATTATATTCATTATAAAGATTTATCATTTGTTCTCTACTAATAAAACTCAGCTTGCTTCTCCAAGGGAATATCTGTAAGGTTCTTTTCACGTAATGTCTTAACACCACTGACCCATTCTCCGATAATGCTTTCTCTATCACACCCCTTTGGCTTATGAAAAATAAAACCAGTATACGTTACATTTTCTCCTAGATATTTGTAGGAGCTTCTAGTAATATATTCAAAAAGATGCTTATTAAAAGCAATTCCGTTATTGTACCGATTATAGCAATAGTCAGATAAGATAACACTCGCAGGATTTGTTCCGTATTCGTCTTGAAGCATGCTTTTTACTTCAGCAGGGGTAACTACATCGTTGATTCTATTATGTAAAGTTTGAATTAGTTGTTCGTAAATGGACATTCTCGCACCTCCTATCAATGGTATTTTACCAATGGTGTGACTAGCTGACTGGATCCGAAAAGCTTTTACCAACACACTAACAAATCATGCCAAGCCCGAAAAAAATGACTATCCGTTAACAAATTACCTAATTATCCCTATTTTGATATCTTTAATTTATAATTGTATTTCTTATTAATTTTTCCTGCTATTTCCTCTAAAAATTCTTGAACAGTCATATTTTCAACCTCATTTGTATACCAAGCAAGTTTCGCCCCTTTTTCTTCTCCATTATATTCCACACTTAATGGCATATAAGCATTTACTGCAAATGTATAATCAAATTTAATATACAGTTGATTCCCATTAGGGCAAGCAAGAATTACCTTATAAATTGGATTTTTATATTCTGGTTGAAACTTCACTTTTTTTATTTTGGCTAGCATTTGTTTCTCCTATCAAATAAATATTATAGATAGTACTCAAACCATCAATAATTGGATAGCTACCCCTTCCGCTCAAAATGACAATGCAGCCGATATGTACAAATTTCCTTCGTCCACTGATAAATGATTTCTTCCTCATTTTTCTCCATTTGCAGGTTCAAAATAAATTGATCATTTTCAAAAGAAACCAATCCTTTTGAACTACCGCTCCACTTCGACATTGGCATCCGTGAGATTAAACTAGCTACCTTTTCTTCGTTATAATCCCATAACTTCTTCGTTTCTTTATCGGAAAAATCAATACGTTTTCGATATTCTTTACCATCAAATACTGGTAAAAAAATGGTACTGCTTCTTTGGCGGTTATTGTTTTGTACCATTCATGAGTATTGCGGATAGATTGAGCCAACAGTGCGGAGTTTTGAGCCACTGTTTGCGGATATCTGAGCCAGTAAGTGCGGGAAAGAGAGCCAGTGTTAGTAAAGAACAAAATAATTAAGAGCCATTAGAACAGAGTTCGTTCCAATGGCTCTTTGTTGTATTATTTAAATCTTTTATTCTCTAATTGCTTGTCAATAATCTTAATTGCCCAACGAACGAGTTCATCTTGATCTAAATTCTCCTCCTCATTCCATATGCAGGAGGGTAATAGTCTATCTTCTACTTCCATCCTTATTTCATCGGGTAAATACATATGAAAAAAATACCTAGCTATACGATTTTCAACTTCTGTTGGAATCATTGAGATACCACCAATCCATGACGTTCTCTCATCGAAACTTCTCCATCAACTAAAATCTTATATGAATCGTGAACGATTCGGTCAAGAATCGCATCTGCTATTTGTGCCTGACCTAGTTTCGAGTGCCATCCTTCTGGCGAAAATTGAGAACAGAAAATAGTAGATGCTTTCTTTAACCTTGCTTCAATAATTTCCAACACATGAAGTACATTTTCCTCTGTAAGCTCTGTTAATAACCACTCATCTAGTATCAATAAATCGATCTTTTTATATTTTTGAATTAACTTACGGAAGCTACCATCTGCTTCAAACTTTGCTACAGCTAATTCATCAAGTAATTCTGGTAATCTAATATATTTTACTTTGTGGAATTGGCGGCATGCATGAACCCCAAAGGCATTTGATATCCACGTTTTTCCGTTTCCTGAGGCTCCCATTAAAATAATGTTATGGTGATTTTGAATGTAATTTCCTGTTGCTAACTCTAGTATTAGGTTCTTGTCTAGATTACGATCAGGATGATATTCTATATCTTCAATAGCTGCCGTTGGTTCATTGAATGTCGCCTGTTTAATTAATCGTTCAAGTCTATTTGATTTACGTCTATCATACTCATAATCTACTAAGAGATTGAATCTATCATCAAAATCCATACTTTTGTAATCTTTATTCTGATATTGTTGCTGATATAATTCTGCCATCGCACCCATTTTCATTTCTATTAATTTACGTAACGTTTCTTGGTTCATCATTTATTATCCCTCCCAAAGTATTTAGCCCCACGTACAAATCCAAAGTCATCAGAGTTCGAGCCGTGACTATTCCTATCCATTTTTTGAGTTTGCTTTCGCTTCTTATTTCTCTCCAGTACGCTTTTTAAAACAGAAATTGTTGGGTTTGTTGATATTTCAAGTAAAGTTTCTGTTGCTTTTTCTATTTCTTTCTTTGTGTATTTAGTAGATAGATTCCTTAGTGTGCTAAGGATATTTAATGCTTTTTTCTCCACATTCATTTCCAAGATATAAGAAACAAATTGAGTCATAAATGGTCCAATCGTTTCTGCCCACTTTCGATTATTTTCAGGATTATATTCTAGATATAATCGGTGATTATCAGGCATATGGTCCGAGTTTGTAGAAAACTGGATAAATTGTTTAAACCTTATCCTCAAAATGCTATCATTACTATAATGTTAAGATTATCAGGAGGCTTTATAAATTGAAAAAAACAGTAAACGTTGTCGCAGCAATCATCGAAAACGAACAAAATGAAATATTATGTGCTCTTCGCTCTCCCAAAATGTCACTTCCAAATATGTGGGAGTTCCCTGGTGGGAAAGTGGAAAAGGATGAGGATATTTTTTCGGCTTTAGAGAGGGAAATTACGGAGGAATTGGGATGCAGTATTAAGGCAACGGAGTTATTTCACGAGAATACACATGAGTATGATACTTTTATTATCACTTTAATATGTATTAAAGCAAAAATTGTAGAAGGTACTCCAACTGCTAGTGAGCATTCAAAACTTATTTGGTTAAAAAGGGAAAACTTAGATTCCTTAAAATGGGCACCTGCTGATATTCCAGCGGTTTCTGCATTAATAAATGAATAAACGTAAAAATGCTAGGTGCAGGACCTAGCATTTTTTTATACTTTGATGACAAATTCATTATATATATTTGTTGGTAATGTATGCTCTAATTGCATTTTTACTGTGATAGGCTTTTCACCTTCAAAATCTACTGTATTTCCTTTGCCAATATAAATATATGGCTCTATCTTTCCGTCTATTTCTCTATATTTTCTTATAAAAAGATGTAAATGGATTCCTCTATCTTTATTATTGATGATATTTTTCCCTCTATCGGAACTTTGGCTAGTGCTATTTGGTGTTTGCCATTGAAACGTATTTTCATCGATAATTTTATCTTTATAATTGATACTTTCCTTTATATTCTCTTCTTTATGGAGATCAATATATAGAAAATAATCATTTCCATTAGTTAGTAAGCCAGAGCCTCTAAACGAACTATGTATTTTACGGTAATTTGATAATAAAGCTGCATCCACCATTTGATATTGTTCATATAGTTTAAAATGTGGTATTCCGTAATAAGTATCTTTAAATTCTTTTTCATAACGGAAAATTCCATACGTCACAATATCTACAAGATACTCTTTATATTGTTCCTTTTGTAATAATTGCTGAAAAGAAACCGTCTTATAAAGCTTACCATTTTCATAATCACAAAGCTTTAATTTCCCCTTCTTTTGCACACTATCATAATATGTTTGATTTAAGCATTCAAATGCATGAAGAATACTATCCTCATCTACTTTTTTTACAAATTTCAATATTTCATGCTTTGCATCTGCAATTGATAATTCATCCTTTTCAAACAAAGCAATTAAAATTGCAAACTCATATATACGCTTTACAGGCAGTTTACTTGATAGCTCTTTTAAAGCACTTTCAAAATCTTTATTTTCCAGTAATCCTTTTAAACGATTATCCTTTTCTACTTTAGCTACAAATTGGAGATAGCTTTTTTCTCTATCAATAAATTTGATTGGATCCGGCGCACCATCATATTTTAAATAATCTACTAATAAATAAGGAGCTTGACCATTGTTCATTTTTTTAAACTCAAAATATTCCTCTTTTAAATATTTCATTGAGTTAAAATTTTCTTTATCTATTTGGGCCAATATTCTTTCTTGAGAAATTCGATCCATTTGAATATGTGTACAGCCAGGTATATTAGAAAAACCCGTTGCAATCGCAACCTTTAGACTTTCTTTATCATAGTATCTACTTCCATTTAAGGCGATTGCGATTAAAAAGGATTTACTATGGTTTCCAATAAAATCTAAAACGGTTAAAAAGTTTTTCCCATTATACTTTCTAAGCCCTCTCCCTAATTGTTGGATAAAAACAATCGGTGAATTAGTTGGTCTTAACATTAAAACCGTATTAACAGTAGGAATGTCTATCCCTTCATTAAAAATATCTACTGAGAAAATAACTTCTAAATCATCCTGATCATCTTCTAATTTATTAATATAGTACGTTCTTTTATCAACACTCATTTCACCAGTTAAACAAACACTTTTAATCCCTCTACTATTAAATTCTGTTTTCATGTAATTTGCATGCTCTATACTGGCACAAAACCCTAAACATTTTCTTTTTTTTCCATCATGCTGATAAAAGAACATTTTATCGATAATAAAATCAACTCGTTCATTGATTTTTAATCGCTTTGTTATCTCTGCAATATCATTAATATCAACATTACTTAAGTTCACTTCATCTATATCAGTAATCCCAAAATAATGAAATGGAACAACCAATTCATCATCAAGCGCTTCGTGTAAGCGAACTTCTATCGCCACATTATTATCAAAAAGATCAAACACATTATGATGATCACTTCGTTCAGGTGTTGCAGTCATTCCTAAAGTAAATTTTGGTGTAAAATAATTAATTACAGACTGGTAACTTGGACTTGTTGCATGATGTGCTTCATCATAAATAATATAATCGAAATGATCTTTACCGAACTCTTCATAACAATTTTTTAACGTTTGAATAGTAGTAAAAATATAATCAGCATGCTTATCCTTATGACTTCCTGTGAGTAATCCAAAGGTAATTTGCTCGTTTGGTAAGAGCTTTTCAAAGGTTTCTTTTGCTTTTTTTAATATTTCTCCCCTATGTACAATAAATAGTAGTTTTTTTGGCTGATATTGTTTTACATCAAAAGCAGACATATAGGTTTTTCCTGTTCCTGTGGCTGCAATTACAAGCGCCTTCTTTTCTCCAAAAGAACGTATTCGCTTAAGATTTTCCATGGCTCTTTTTTGCATTCTGTTCGGAACAATATATTCACTTTTTTCATAAATAAGTTGCTGTTGATTCATTGTGTTGTTTACAATAGTTTGCAGAAAACTTTCATAATCATTAATAAAGCTTTCATCAGCTTCTGTAGTAATTTCCCAAAGCTTATTATATTCCTTTAGTACATTATGTATAAAAGATGTATCTTCTTTTGAAATGATTTTCACATTCCACTCCACATTACTTTTTAAAGCACTTTGGGTAATATTAGATGAACCGATAATCACTTTATAATGATCACTATATTCAAAAATATAAGCTTTTGTGTGAAAACCGATTTCTTTATCTGTCACAAATACTTTAAGATCGATATTATTAAATTCATTTATTTTCCTTAATGCTTTACTTTCTGTAAAATTTAAATAAGTGGATGTAATAATTTTACCTTTTATCCCCTTTATCTCCGCTTCTTTAAACGAATCTAACAAAAGTTGTAATCCACTAAAATTAATAAATGCTACACTAAAATAAAACCTTTGACACTCATTAATTGCTGTAATTAGCTCGTTTAATAAATTTCCACTCTTTGAATTAACGATTAATTCTTTTTCTACCATTCTATGAGATCCCCTCCGATATTATATTTCTTTATTTACTTGGAGCTGGATACTTCTCCCGATTCTTCATCATCTTCTTCAATCCCTCCTCCTCCAAATCAATACCAAGCTTATCCGCCAATTGAATTAAATAAATCAACACATCCGCCATCTCTTCTTTAATATTCTGCATATCTTTTTCTTTTGCTTCCTCACTTGTTTTCCATTGAAAATTTTCTAAAAGTTCGCTTGCTTCTAGGACAATGGAGATGGCTAGGTCTTTTTCGTTATGGTATTGTTTCCAGTTTCGTTCGTCTCGAAATGCTAGTACGTCTTTTATTAGTTTTTCCATTATGCTGCTCCTATTCGTATATTGTTGGCTGCTCTGCTACTTTGTTTGCTTTAAAGAATTCATTTTCTTGGAATGGTGGATTGCTTATTTGGTGTCTTTCCTTTATGTACTGAGCTAAATTTGCATCTGTACAATAAATAAAGCAGCCTTTTTGTCCTCTTGTCATAAGCGTTCGGTATGTATTGCGGATGATTTCGTCTGCTAGTTGTTTTGCTTTTTGTGGTTCTTCTTTCATCATCTTTTTTATTCCTTTTAAAGAAGTATCTGTTTTTGCTCGTTCCGTAAAATCAGTGATGATGGCGTCATCTTCAAATTTCAAATCATCGCCAATAATAACGCCGACATAATCAAATTCGAGTCCTTGGCATGTATGAATGCAGCCTGCTTCTTTTACTGATTTTTCGTCAATTGCCCAAGCTTCGGTATTGCCTAGATTCCAGCTCATTTTAAAATTGAATGCTGGCAAGTCTATATCATAATAATTCGGATTATTTTTGCTTTCTTTTTTCCAATCCCAGCAATATCCTGCAACAATGCGGGCTTTATTCGTATGTTTATTAAGCCTTTCGATCTCAGCACGCATTTCATTTGGGTTGTCAAAAATACGAAAATCATAGGAACTACCCATATAATCACTATTTGCTGTTTCTCGAATTTGCAGCAAGTCGTCCAGCCATGCTAGGTAGCCATTCGAACCGTTGCATCGAAACTGTGATTCTAGCTTCATTTTATGAAGATTTGCTCCTGCTTTTTTAGCAAACTTTTTAATTTCAGCTAAACTTCCTGCATCTTTAAGGGTGACTCTTTGTCGCTCATCGATAAAAAAGATCGCAAGCTTACTGGCATGAATGATTTCCTTTGTTTGATTTTCCCCTAAATGCTGAAACATGCCTGACTTTTCATTTAAACGGTGGGCTTCATCGACTATCAATACGTCTAAATCATCTTTCTCTGCATTCACATAGCTTCCAGAACCTTTAAATAAATTATCAATATGACCTTTGCGAAAATCTTGCTTGAGCTTTCTGGCATATACATTACGGGGTGCTGCATTTTTTGTTACATATTGGGATACCATATTTTCCCCCGTTAATTCAACAAGTAGATTAATAGCAAGAACTGATTTCCCTGTGCCTGGCCCTCCCTCTACTACTAGAACCTGTTTTGTTCCAGTTCGTACTGCTTCTTTTGCTAAAAAACAAGCTTGTTCATAAACCACTTTTTGCTCATCAATCATCACAAATTCTTTATTGCCTTGCAGCATCTTATTTAAAGAATCTTGTAATGATTTCGAAGGCCGGATTCTTCCGTTTTCTATTTTATAGAGATTTTCTTTATTATCCCCAACCTGTATGTATCTTTTAATAAACTCTCTTAATCTATTTGCTTCCCCTTTTATAAAAACCGGTGCCTTTTCTACATAATAATCATACATGCTATCTGTTAATGGATCTGTTTCACCTTGGTTTAAGTAATTATGTAAATACGCGCAAGGATAAAAATGCATGTTATGATTTTGGGCATTTTCATTATAATCTTCTATTAAAGCAGCATACGACCATGCTTGATAAGAAGGATGGGTTGTTTCTCGAATTCCTCTATTAATCAAAGTTTTAACAATGGCTTCTTTTCCCTTTACTGTTTCAACCTTTTCCCATTGTTTTAATTCCACAATCACCACAGAGTTCTTGTCCTTACTTTTTCCTGAAATAAGAAAGTCCACCCGTTTTGACGTATGCGGGATTTTAAACTCAATTGCTACACCAGCATTGTCTGGTATCTCGTTATCATTCAAAATTCGGTACATATATTGCATCGAATTATCCCATGCCCTAACTTCCCGCTCATTAATTTTGCCAATTTTAGAATGATAGTTATTGCAAATATTATTTACTAATTCATCGTTAAACACATCGTTGATAAACTCTGTTTTCGTAGCTTCGTAGACTATCATGCGATCATTCCTTAACGTTTGCTGTTAGTTCTATTATTAACTATTTTTGGAATAGTTTCTATGTATTAGATGTTAAAGTTACCTTTTTCTTTATTATTTTACAACATAGTCAGTATCGCTAACATTTAACTTCAATATCTCTGATAACTTTGCTCTTAATCTTTTTTCTTCTTCACTTCCTGTTGTTTTCATTCGGATAAATGGAATATTATATTTTTTTAAAATCTCATCCTTCATATGATCACGCTTTTGCTGCGCTATATTATTTGTATGATAGGCATGTCCATCTACTTCCACCACTAAAACAGGCATCTTATCCACCTTATTAAAAATAACAAAATCTGTATGTGTTAGTATGTTTTTTACATACTTATATTCTTCCTTCGTTAATTTGGACGGATCTCTAATTAACATGCTTAAAGGTTGATGGATAACCGAGCTTAATCCTTGAAATTCTGGAGAATCTAACACCTTTTCTATTACTCTATTCATTAGGATTTCAGATTGATAAAGTGAAACTTTTTTACTTTTTTTCATCACTTCTAACAGCTTTTCGGAGTAGCTGCTATAAAGGAGATCAAAAACAGAATAGATTTGGCTTTCAATAATTTCAAAATTATTATATTGAATATATCTTACTAGGTCTCCAATATTTGTTCCTTTCCATTCTTCACTATTTTCTGCTGTTAGAACGATTAATTGATGGACAGCACGTGATACAGCCACATTAATCAAATTAGATTGATCCACAAAATCATTCGCTTTAATATTATTTGCGACGGTACTTAAAATAATGGCATCTTTTTCTCTTCCTTGGAATTTATGGACAGTATCCGCTTCCGCTTGTAAATTTCTATCTTCTATCTCCTTTTGCAGTTCATTCACCTGCGTTCGATAGGGGGAAATAATTCCAACTGTTTGCTTTCCTTTATTTAACTTCTGTTCTGGAATAATTTCTTTAAATACTACATCTATCTGCCGTTGATTGAACTTTTCTCTTTCATGATTTCCTTTAACTGTTTTATATAAAATAAGTGGCATATCATCCGCTTGTTCCTTTGTTAAAACAATTAATTCATTGTTATAAAATTTTTGATTACAGAAACCAATAATTTTCGGATGACAGCGATAATGCTCTTTTAATAACGTTTTCGGGATAGTTTTATATAACGCTAAAATGGAGGATAATAGGCTATGATTCCCATAATCATAAGCTGCTTTTATTTGATAGTTTAGAAATATTTGTTCCGCTTTCTCTTTATCCTTGCTTGAAACAACATTTGGCAACTGTTTTACATCGCCAACAATTACGGCATTTTTTGCACAAGATAATGCTAAACCACCTGTGACGAGATCGACTTGTGAAGCTTCATCTACAATCATATAATCAAATAAATGTTTTTTCCCTGCACTGTTTCTTAAAGAATGCGTTGTACTGAGTATTACTGGATACTCGCTAAGAAAAGAATCAACGGCAGAATAAAGAACGGATTTTGTAAATATTTTTCTTGTTGTTCCATTTCTATACTTAGCCGCTAATTTTGCTTTAAATAAAACCATAGAATTGTGGGCATAGGCTTTCATTTCCTTCTCAAACTCGAAATTTTTAAGCTTTTTTGATAGAGTATCAATTTGCTTGTTCATTTCTCTTAATTTCGTTTCATAATACATTTTGTATAAAAAAGTAATCACAACTTCTGGAGGGTGTTTATAGATATGAAAGTTGTACACGCCATGCACGAACAAGTTGTATACTTTACTTTGCACCGTAACTCTTCCGTTTGCTTCTATATTACGTATATAACCTTGCAATATTGCTAATATTTTATCTGCACTAAATCGGAAAAAAGTTCGAAATTGAAAGGTTTGAAAATCCAATGCCGTATAATATTGCTGAAAATATTTATGCTCCGTTTTCAGATCCGTTAAGCTTTGTTTTAATTTGGCTAGTTTATTTTGATCTTCTAGCATCTCATTTAATTGTTTACTAGATTCATTTAAATTGCTTCTGATTTGTAGATACTGATCTTGGGACAACGACCAATTGTTCATATCCGGATATGCTTCTTTTTGTTCAGCAAAGAATTTATCCTGATTTTCCTTATTCCCTAAATAAGCAGCAATAAAATCGACACCATACTTCTGCAACTTTTCCAAAATATTCGCTGTTGCAGCATTATTATTAGAAACAACTGCAACTGTTTGATTATTTATAATGGCATTCGCAATTATATTTAGAATTGTTTGTGTTTTCCCTGTACCCGGTGGTCCTTCAATCACACTAAGCTGATTAGAAAAAGCACATTCTGTTGCTAACTTCTGACTATTATTAAAGCCAAAAGGGAAAATCAATTGTTCTTGTTTTTTTAACTGTCTTATCTTTTTTCCTTCTAAATATGTGGAAAGAATACTCGTTGGGTTAGGAGGTGATATCTCATTATACTGCTTTCCTAAAAAAGTAATTTCGTTAATATTTTGGCTTTTTTTATTCAATTGATTGGCAAGTTCTTTTAAATATTCAAATGTACTACCTGAAGTTTTATCATTTATACATTTCGTTTCTCGTTTTCTTGATTCATATACTTTTGTTTGTTCATCTGAAAATTCCACTTTTATATACACTCCAAATGTAATATTTTTTACATAAATTGCAGGTTTCAGGATTAATCTCTTTGGATTAGTAAACACTTTTGTTCAATTCTTTCCGTTAAAAAATAAGGTTATCATTCTCATTTAACTTAGGTTTTACCTCTTGCTATCTCATTAGGAATAATGAATGGAGCATCTTATACATTTTCTTCTATCGTATAAATATTTTCTATTAAATGGATATTACATTACTACTATTATTAACTAATTTATGCATATTGACTAGTTAAATTTAACTATAACAACGAATTCATTTCCCAAAAAGAAAAGCAGAGCAACCATCCGTTGCTCTGCCCCCCACTTACCCCTGCAATTTACTTTTTAGGCTTGCATATACATAAGACCACATATCCGTATTATTCACATAAGTATCCACTATTTTCTCATGAACGGCTTGTTGCTTTTCTTCAAATGTTGGATCATCTTTGGCAGGTAGATCTGCACGAAGTTCCGTTACAAAGGCCTGTACTTCAGGCGCCCGCGGTCCCCACACTGCTTGCTCTTTCCCTTCTTTATCAATAAAGACAAAGATTGGAATAGCTCGTGCGGTTCCATTTGTTAAATATTGATCCATCAATTCTAAGTTGCTATCTCTTAAAAGCACACTTGCTCGAATCCCCGCTTTGTCTGCAAGCTTTGATAAAATCGGCACGTTCATCATGGCATCTCCGCACCAATCTTCTGTAAGCACAATAACTCGTAGTTCTTTTCGACGCAGCTCATCGAAGAATGCATTATCACTAGGAAACTCAAACCCTTCGTAAATCTTTTGCAAGTTCTCTTTGTTTGTTGTCATAGCATCTATGTATGCTTCAATCGTTGTACCCTTGTCATACCATTCATTTAATGTTGTCATGAAAAGCCTCCTAAAAATGTTGTCCTAGACCTACTATACCATACGAAACGAAAGTGATTGATGAAAAAGGTTACTAAGACATTTTCCCAACTTTTGTCCGTTGGGGTACCTGGCAATCGTATCTATATGATAAAGAACTATCCTTAAGGAGGAGCATGATTGAAACCGTCGCTAAAAGTCCAGATTAAAGATATAATAGATAAAACAAATAAAAGAGGGGAAAGAACAGTCAAAGGTAGTTTATAAAAGTTCATAAAAACTTCTTATTTTATTATATTCTTTATTTTTATAATAAAACTAAGAGGTGAGATTAATGAGATACTATTCAATAGATGAATTTACTAAATGGATAGGAAAAACAACAAAAACATTAAGAAATTGGGAAAAACAAAATACTTTCAAACCATATTATGCGACAGAAGGGTATTGTACAGTTATTTCGCGACAAAAAGATGATGAAGAAGTTGATGAAAAGTGATCCTTGCAAAGAAAATAAGGATAAAACCAACGAAAGAACAGGAACATCAGCTTTGGAAATCAGTAGGAACAGCTCGCTGGGCATATAACTGGACATTAGGGAAACAAGAAGAAAATTATAAGAACGGTGGTAAATTTATATCTGATGAATTCCTGCGTAAAGAATTGACTGTTTTAAAACAAACGGAAGAATATTCTTGGTTGTATGATGTATCAAATAATATTACAAAACAAGCAATCAAAGATGCTTGTGATGCGTATAAGAAATTCTTTAATAATCAAGCAAATAAACCACGTTTCAAAAGCAAGAAAAAATCAATACCATCTTTTTATAATGACCCTATCAAGTTAAAAGTCAAAAAGAATAAAGTATTAATTGAAAAAGTTGGCTGGATTAAAACATCTGAACTTTTGCCAAAGGGTGTAAAGTACTTCAATCCAAGAATCAGTTTTGATGGTAAGTACTGGTATTTGTCTGTTGGAATGGAAGAAGGAATAAAATCAACGGAATTAACAGATGTTTCGCTTGGAATTGATGTTGGCGTGAAAGAACTAGCAGTATGTTCAGATGGTAGAAAGTTTAAAAACATGAACAAAACAAAAGCAGTAAAAAAGGCAGAAAAACGCCTTCGCAGGTTGCAGATTCAAGTTTCTCGGAAATATAAGCTGAATAAGGAGGGAGACCGTTTTGTCAAAACGAGCAACATTTTAAAAATCGAAAGGAATGTGCGGAACCTACATAGAAGATTATCGAATATCAGAACCAATTATCTTCATCAAACGACTAATGATATCGTGAAAACCAAACCATATCGAATTGTCATGGAAACCTTGAACATTAAAGGAATGATGAAGAATAAGCATTTGTCTGAATCGATTGCCAAACAAGGCTTATACGAATTCAAACGACAAATCCAGTATAAATGTGAGAAGCATGGGATTGAATTTGTGGAGGCTGATAAATGGTATCCATCTTCTAAAATGTGTTCATGTTGTGGAACGGTTAAAAAGAATCTAAAGCTATCTGACCGAATATATCAATGTGATTGTGGTCTTGTAATGGATAGAGATTTGAACGCTTCTATCAACTTATCACATTATCAATTAGCAAATTAACACATTAAACGTTACTTGCTAATATGTAGGATTCGTTGTATCCGAATTTACGCCCTCGGAGTGTTATATCAAACGAAAGTAGCTTCGGCAAAATCGGACACGAAGAACAGGGAAATAAACAAACTTTATAGATTTTTATAAGGTTTTGGCAACGGCGTTCCAAAATGGAAACCCAGAAGTGATACTTATCATTTTCATAAACGAAAGAACAGAAAACAAAATACCAGCTGACTGGGAACTTAAAGACTACAGCAACTTGATTATGAATATAATGAATAATATTGATAACGACATTCATCTCTATCACTTGCAAACTTTTGAGCAGGAATACTTTGTTTTTGATGATGGTTATTGGATCGTGATTATTGGTGCTAACAGAATAGTGGATACTGCTTTTTATTGTAATAATACAAAAAATTATTTACATCCAAATAAAGGTTATAAATATTTAGGGAAAGTAAGGGAGGTATTGGAATGAGTATGTATATGCAGGATATTCTTAATTACGGTGAAGATGTTAACGATTTTGAAATCAGTCCATTTGAAAGTGTACAGATGTTGCACAATAGAAGTGAAATTCAAACGGTGTTTCATGAATTAAGCTTAGAAGAACAACAACTTCTTGCTGAATATGACGCACACCTATTCAAGAATGTACACAAGATGTACCGACATATTAAAAAAGCATATGATTTTAACTTATCCAATCAGCCTAATGACGAATGGTGGTGGCATTTGGATAAAGTGATGAAAGGGACCATTAAAGTCGGATTAACAACAGGAATAGGTGGCAAAGTTATGTAAAGAGCCACCTGTCACTCAGGTTCCTAGATCTATTTACTACTATATTAGTGTACTTTATATATAAATAAATATTGTTACATTTTATATAACAAAATTGAGCTTATCACGGGCTTCACCTTCTATTTACGATAAACCAATGTGAAAAAGAACGTTTTAGGAAAACGGTGGAGAGCATCCTCAATTTTCCTAAAGCGTTCTTTTTTTGTCAGGTTATTCTTTAAACTCTTCAAACTCCCTATTTTCTCCACCTGGATCAGCTAAACTATACGAGTTTTTTACTGAATAAACTATTTTTTCACCGTTTAAAGAGTTGATATCTATTTCTACAACTGTCTTTTTAATACCACCATCAATATATGCAAGAAATGCTGTGTACTTCTTTCCATTTTTATTATAAGAAGCCCTCACATTATAATCTGAATTGGGTGGTACATACTTGATATTATAGGAAAGAGTTTCACCATTTCTTAGCTTTGGAAACTTGATTAAAGGAATATTATATTCACCTTCTAGATATAATTCTAATTCTGGAGTTTCTGATTTATAGAGGTTTGTTACTGAAATATTTACTCCATTTCGGTATGCGTCATACTCGCTTTCATCCAAATGAAATACTTGGATTACTGCTAATGCTAATATAACTAAAAAAATAGATATTGATAGAAAAAGAAAAAATTTGTTTCTTATTAACATTTTCATCCCGCCTAAAATTGTCTAATTTCCTCTTTGTATTTTTCGTCATTCTGATTACTTTCTTCACAATAAACTAAATTAACCTATGCTCCCATTAACAATGATTTTCCCATTTATTAAAGTAATAACTTATGCCATCCCTTATAAGACATTACTTTAGCATCCTTTGAATTTGATTTTCTGCTTACTCTATTCTCCAACTGAGAGACAGGAACACTAAATGTATATTACTCGTTTCTCAAGGAGACCCCTTCTATTTAACCACTACCTCAAACTCCCGCAAGAACTCCAATACACCTTCAATATCAATCCTCTTCTCCATATGCATCTTCCTCTGCAATTCTTCATTCAAATAAACAGAGAACTTAGAAGTAAATTCTTCATCTGCAAAGGTATATGTAATTAGCTCATCTCGCTGCCATTCTTTGTTCTTCATTTGCATGAGGGTAGAAGCTATATCTTTTTTAGTTGCGAACGTTATTCTTCCTATCCCATCAATTGTTTCGACGTCTACACCAAAATACCGGAGCATCCATACCAATGTTTGCGAAATAATTGTTCCTGTATATGTTTCAAATAAATAAGATTGTCTATCTCTCCATATCACTCGTTGCTTGGGAGTAATGTTCGCAAACTGGTATTTTTTTCGGATATCGGCTAGTGCTATGTTTGCTGCTTCATTTGCGTAGGGAAATAGATTCTCTGAGCAAAGAATCTCCATCATTTTTTCGCCGATTCGTTTATGGATGGCTCTTCCTCCACCTTGATAGACTGGCTTTTTCCCATCAACTGCTTTGGTTACATATATTTTATTTCTTTCGTCGTCGATATCTTTGATCTTCCAGAGCTTACCTGCCAGAATCAAGTTGTCCCCTATGTTATAAAAGCCGCTTTTATCTACCTTTCCGATTTTTTTGATCCCTTCTAGCACTTCGTATTCTTCGGCTGTTTGAAAAACGGAATAAAAATCTTGGCTTCGCAGTATTCTTTCTCCCTCTATGCCAACGATTAATTCATGGGAACCCTTGATTAGCTCTAAATAATCTTTTTCAATCATATGATTTATTAACTTTTGTATCTCAATCGTATCGTAATCCATAAAGATATGGTTCTTTTCTAGTGTTTCTAATATATCTGTATACATCAATCCGTTATGTTCTTGGCAAATCGAAATAATTTGCTGAAAAAGGACATCATATGCGGCTTCATACCCTGTTGCCGGTTCAATCCATTTTTCTTTTGCCAACTCCATTACAGCTAGTGATTGCAGCAAGCTATCATCATTTGTTGTATAAAGCTGGAGCATATGGTCAGAATCTGCATTTCTTCCTGATCTACCTAATCGTTGTTTTAAGGAAGAGACAGTAAAAGTGCTGTCCTCTTGAATGACAATATCTATATCACCAATGTCGATTCCTAATTCAAGAGAGCTAGTGGCTACAACACTCTTTGGCAATCTTGTATCGGACATCGTTTTCTCTACATATTCTCTTTCTTTTTTATCAATGGAAGAATGATGGGCAAGATAAGTTTCCCCTACTCCCTCTCTTGCTGCTAATTTATTTAATTGAACCGTTGTTTCTTCGACCGCTCCTCTGCTGTTGCAAAAAATAATCGCTTTATATTCTCTTGTTAATAACCGCATATCTTCAAATAATTCTACCGTTTTTTTGCCGCTTTCATCTGCTGGAAAATGCATCAGGCTATACTGCATTCCTTTATCATTTCCTTCAGCTTTCACTATTTCTACATTATTTGGATTTTTCGCATTGACCCATTTTTTTACTAAATCAAAATTATCAATCGTTGCCGATAAACCGATTATGCGTGGAGCCGTTTCTGTATACTGTTCCATTCTGGATAATAAGGAACGTAGGTGAACCCCTCTTTCCGTATCAATAAAAGAATGAATTTCATCAATTACGATAAAACTTATTTGTTTAAAAATCTGTTTTATTTGATTTGTCCTATTCACAAATAAGCTTTCGATTGATTCTGGCGTAATTTGCAAAATGCCACTTGGACTTTTGATGATTTTTTTCTTTTTATGTGCATCTACATCTCCATGCCAGCGATGAATCGCAATGTCGCAGTATTCACATAATTTTTCAATCCGATTAAATTGGTTGTTTATTAACGCTTTTAATGGAGAAATATACATAACCTTTATATGATGCTCTGCTTCTTTTTCTACCAAAGAAAGGATTGGTAAAAAAGCTGCTTCCGTTTTTCCAGAAGCAGTTCCTGAGGATACAATCACATCATCATTTGTATTCATAATAACTGGGATGGTTTGATCTTGAATGGGAGTTAAATTTGTCCATTTCATACTCCATATTTTCTTTTGCATCGAAGGAGATAATTGTTCAAAAGCACTCATTCCACATCACCCCTCCAGTCTAGAAAAACGGGATTGAATCGATGCAGAGGAAGACTCCTCCCGCTCTTTTTTACCAAAAATAGTACTTCGATCATAGTCTGGATTTTGATAAAGAATCGTTAAGGCTCCTAAAAAGGAACGAATAATATCCCCTGCAGTTAAATATTGAGCAGCTCCTGGCCGGTCGTATTCCTGCTGCATAAACACCATCATTTCTTCATCTGTTATTGTACTGTTATATCCATAATGAATGCTGTGAATGTCCCGTAATTTTAATAGAAGCACATATGTTTCTTCCATTTTTAATGGTGTCAATGTAATCACTGGCTGTGAATAATCTCTGTACTCCTCTGTTTCATAACGATTAGCTTCGAGACGTCTTTTTAACGCTCCATAACTAAACAACCCTCTTCTTTCATCCTCTAAAAACTCCGGTGTACCTCCAAAGGTAATATACAGCCCTTCTACTGAACCTTGTAATGTATCATTGTATATTTTTAATATCGTTTCATAGTTTTTTTCTCTCGTTTGCAGATGCGTAATTTTATATAAATTAATTGCTTCATCAAAATTCACAACGAGACCTGAATAGCCAATCTGCTTCACAAACTGGGACATTACTTTTATATAATGGTAGTAGTTTTGATCGTGAATAATATCGCGAACGCCTAAATCTTGGCGTGCTTCTGTTTTTGTTCGGTATTCTCCTCTTAGCCAACGTAATGCTTTCCGCTGCAGCTCATTATTGCCTTCCACAAAGCCCCGAAAGTAAAGCGTTAGAATACGGGCAAAATCATAGCCTCCTGTTAACTCATCCATTTTAACGATAACAGCCGTCATTTCTTGTTCCACATCCTGGACGAATTGAGGATTCTCAAATTGAACGGATGGATAGCCTTTTTTTGTCACGATATTTGCTTGGATTTCACTAATCCACTTATCTAGGATTGTTTCCAATGCACCACCCTCTGGCATGGTAGCAATCGATAAATTTCTCATTAATTCTGTATAAAGAGCAACCGCCTTTTCTTCATTTCCATACAATCTTCTTTCCGGCGTAAAATCAGCCTTTGCAACAACAAATTTCTCTTCAAAGGCGATTTGCTCAATCATTGCTTGAATAAAGCTTTTTCCGCTTCCAAAAGCACCGATAAAAAATTTAATCATCGAAGCACCATTTTTCACATTATGTAAATCTTTTAAAATTTGCTCTGCTTCTTTTGTCCGGCCAACCATAATATATTGTAGTCCACGGCTTGGAACAACTCCCCCAGATAATGCATTTAAAATAGCAGTAGAATCTCTTTTTTTAATATTCATTCACTGAATTCTCCTTTACTTTTACTACTATTTGTTCAAATTCTTCATAAACAACCAATTCGTCCCCTTGAACCTCTATCAAATTATCTTCTAAAAATTCATTCGCTTTTTCATTTAAAGAAGATAAAAACATGCCAAGCATCATTCCTCTTTGTTTCGTGAATACTTTTGCATCTTCCTGTAATAGCTTCCCGTTTTTAAACAACTGTAGAAATTCTTTTTCCATCGTAGAAAGCTCCGTTATAAAATCAGGATCTAAGCTAGATCTATAATTGGTCTGCATGCTTATATGCATTTGATTAATAGTGTTTCCCATTATAGATGAGAATGACTGGGAACGATCTTCTCTATATGTACTTGCTCGTTCTTCAAAGATATTTTGCAATCTTGTGCTTTGTTGATTTAATTCTTTAATTCTATTTGTATCTAAATTCAGACTGAATTTAGACTCTCTTTCAACTTCTTTTTGTTCTGGCTTAGGAGGAATTTTGCTGCCTTTATTTGTAGCCTCCTTCTCTTGAACTACTTGGAACCTGTTAATCGGTGAAGAAGAGTGCTGATATTTATTTAACATCATGTGTTTCATATCAGGCGGCAATACCTCGAGCTCCACTTTAATTTCTTTTGATTCGCCATTTAATTTTCGAGCAATATTTTCAGAAAGTCGGAAAATATTAGTTACTTCTTTATATAAATTCTCGGTTTCTTTATACTGTTGGTAATACACATGAATAGGATTTACTTCTCTCCCAATTACTGCACTAGTAAACAGGTTTCTTACATCCCTTGTTTGTTTTCTTTCAAACCAGTAATCTTCTAATTCTCTGCCACTGCTTTGAACATGCTCTTCTATTAAATGCATATTTTCTTTGAAGATTTTATACACTTTGTTTTTATGTGCCTGAAAAAAAATCGTTTCCCGGTAATTGCGAATATACGGCTTCCAAGCAGGAATCGTTATTTGTTCAAGGGAATGTTTATTATATTTAATTTTCCCATAAAGATTTGGCACTTTTGTTGTTTGCTGATCCCATTCTTTGGCTAAATCTATTTCTTCTAATTCATACAGCATATCGGCAATCCATCGTGGTAAACAGTTTTCTAGTTTTTCATACATGTCTATATAATGTTCATAAAGACGTATCAGCATTTTTATATTAAAAGAAGCACTTTGATGATAGGTGTAATTAATTAATTCATAGGCAAAAAGAAAAATATAGCTTAAATCTACTTCCATGTAATTTCCTTTTGCCGCTTCTTCTCTCCAAAATAAATACCATTTTAATTGATTAGGATTTAACTCATTAAAAGTTGCCCAATAGGTTTGAAAAGGTATTTCTTTACATGGCGATCCCTTTACATTTGCATATTTAATGGAATCTTCCATAAATTTCGAATGAGAAGAATACACTTCATAGGAAAAAAAGGAATTACTTCCTGCTTTTTTCGGCATTTTTAACTTTTCAATCATCACTAGAATTTCTCTTGGTGTTTGCAAATGGTCATATTTATCCAGATTATTTGTCTCGAACGGCAGCTCTTCTATCTCTTCTTGTTCTTCTACTATAGGCTGTTCTTCCGCTACCTCTATGCCAAAATCCTCACATAATGCGGCTAGTCCACCAAAAAAGCCACTGCCAACCGCATGAAATTTCCATTGTCCATTATGGCGATAGAGAGAACCTAAAACAATAGCACTTTCTTTATCTAAAGAAAAATCCAAAGGAAATTGAAAGAATGGCCGCTGACTTAATCCGTCATATGCACCTATTATCATTTGCGAAACATCACGGAAATAATGGTTTCTTTCTTCCGATTGATAGACCGTTAAACAAAAAGAAATGGTATGTATATCGTTGGGTACTTGCTGCAGGTGAATGTCTAGTTGTTGATTCGTTGTTTGAGAGGAGGATTGTCGCATCGATACAGATTGGCACTTTGATACATCATTTCCGTAGAAAACAAAATCTTCTTCTCTTAATACTTTCCCATTTTCTCCAAGCATAAAAGCAGAAGCATCCAATTCTACTCCGTTCGACCCATTCCAGCTAACATCTATTATTAATTTATTTAGATAAGGATTCGTTTTCGTAATATCCACTTTTTGTCCTTTTATTAGATTTGCAACCATTATGTACACTCCTCAATTATTTTTTCTTTATCGTAATAAATTCATTTTCTTGAAAATGTGGATTGCTTATTCGATGTCTATCCTGTATATATTAGTCTAAGTTTGGATCTGTATAATAAATAAAGCAGACTTTTTGTCCTCTTGTCATAAAAGTCCTGTATGTACTACAGATTATTTCATCTGCTAGTTTTTGCTGCTTTGATAGTTCGTGCATATATTATTTACTTATTCATCATGAAACAAACCTCCCAAAAATTCTGATTTCGTAGCTTCGTAGACTATCATTTTGATCATTCCTTAACGTTTGCTGTTAGTTCTATTATTAACTATTTTTGGCAGGATGACTAGGGTAATTACTTAAAACCCACACCATTTTACAGTAAATTTTAACTAACTAAAGGTAAAATTATCAATATTATTTGTTACAATAGAACCACAAATATGGTAAAGGATGAAATAAACAAAAGGTAAAAAGGAATATTTGCCCTCGCTGTGGAAGTCAATTAATAGTAAGAAAAGGAAAAAATGGGGCATTTACTGGATGCAGTGGGTTTCCGAAGTGCCGATTTACGAAGGCTGTTTAGAATTCCCGTTTCAAAATAAATACTAGAAGTTAATGAATAAGGAGGCAAATTAAATTGTTATCATTCATACGGAAATTCAGTTTATTCATCATAACCACACTGTTAATACTGTCGTTAATCGGATGCAATAACGACAGTACTAAATTAGATGGAAAAGTGATTGAAAGTGCTACTATTACAAAAATTGGTGAAGATACGAACGATACTAAATTATCACAAATATCTTATAAACAAGAAGATAAAGTCGAACTACAAACATTTGTTAATGCGATTAATAAAGCGAAAAAAGTTAGCGGCATTGTCAATGTTGCCGCACCTGACTATCTTCTCACCATCGCATTTGAAGATAACGAGATTTTTACATATTCATTATGGCTAAATTCTGATTCTGGCTCGATTATGAATGATAAAGACACAAATACCCTTTACACATTGCCTAATAATCTTATCGAAGACTTAAATAAATATGTAACCGAGTAGAAGGACGTAACGCACATAGAGGATCCGTACTAGTATTTAGACTTACCTGGGGTCAGACCCCATTTCTGTATAAAAGTCTTGGTGAACTGTTGTTTCTTCGACAGCTCCTCTGCTGTTGCAAAAGATAATCGCTTTATATTCTCTTGTTAGCAACCGCATATCTTCAAATGGTTCAAACCGTTTTTTGCCGTTGTATTTTCAGGAAAATCATTAGGCTAATCACATTCCTTTACCATTTAATAAAAGAATGAATTTCATCAATAACAATAAAATCCTCAGTAGCATCAGTGGTTCCCTCAACATGCCAAAAAAAACAGCCAATGTATTTCGATGAAAATCAAAACACATTGACTATTTCGTCATTTAAACCTATTTACATAAGCATACTTAAAGTAGTTACTTCAATACATCTTCTAACTCTTTATCTTCAATTGTAACGTCTGCTTCTTTTTGAAGCTTTGAAATAGTTGCATCAAGCGGCTGTGCTTTTGCTAATTTTAGTTCCTTTTCAATTTCCGCTTTTTTGTCTTCTAATTTGTTTGTTTTCTTATCTGTTACTTTAATAATATGATAACCATATTGTGTTTTTATTGGGCCACTGATTTGGTTGATTTTAAGTGAAAATGCAGCGGCATCAAATTCAGGGACCATTTTTCCTTTGACAAAGTAGCCAAGGTCGCCGCCATTCGCTTTCGTACCTGTATCGATGGAATAGCCGTTTGCAAGACTGGCAAAGTCTTCTCCTTTATCAAGCTTTACCTTTACTTCCTTCGCAGTTTTTTCGTCTGCGACAAGAATATGACTTGCTTTTATTTCCTCTTTATACTTGTTCTCGAATTCTTTTTTTACATCATTTTCGGAAATTTTCACCCCGTCTATTGCTGCTTTTTCTGCCAACAATTCTTGTTTCACATACTTTTTCAATTCCTTTTCATCCTTGAACCCATTTTGCTTGAGTTGCTGTTTAAAGACCTCCTCACCTCCGGATTGTTTTTTAAAATCTGCTATTTTGTCTTTAATTTCTTGATCTGTCACTTTATATTTTTCTTCAAGAAGCATCATGCTAACCATTTGTTTCAAAACTTGGGAACCAGCCTTATCCTTTAATTCGTTGTAAAATTCCTCTTCCGTTATGTTACCTGCCTTTGATTGAACGATCGTATCTGAGTTGCTAGCGCTACACGCTGAAAGAGAAAGAACTCCAGCTGCTAATCCAAGGGTTGCCAACCATTTTTTCATCTATAAAACACTCCTAATTGTATAATTACATTATTGTTGTTAAACTCTTTTCTTCAGATTAATTTACAGCTTCAAATGAAGAAGGAACTAATATTTCATTAGTCCCCTCTTCAACCTATGCTGATTGTAAATTAACGAATTTGAACTTCTTTTTTCTCATCAGCTGGGATGCTTACATAAAGTACTTTTGTGTTTGCATCATAGAAGTAGGTATTTGTTTTTCCTTGCGTGTCAGCTAATGAACCGACTTCTTGATACTTATTGCGGCCAGCTTTAATTTTTGAAGGTTTTTCTGCATTATTTAATTTCAATGTATACTGCTCAATTTTAGAATCTTTGTAGTTCTTTACTTCTTGTTTTTGTTTGAATGTAATCTTGTTGCGTTTCTTTTCTACTTCAAATTTTGTCACATTGTATTCGCCTCTTGTGTAATCCTCTGTGTTGGCATCGTCTTCATAGAAGCTGTACATTGCTTCATTTTCTAGATACGTGTCGAGCGTCAAGTTCGTAAGCGGTTTTTCACCAGTGTGCTGCTGAACTTCGCGGCGCGGAATAATCGAGTCTTTCTTCACGTAGATTGGAAGAGTTGCAAGATCGGCTTCTTTTTTAATTGTTTGTCCGCCTTCAAACTCCTCGCCTGTCCAATAGTCTACCCATTTTACGCCTGCTGGCAAGTATAAGTCACGGGACGTTGCACCTTGATAGACAATCGGTGCCATCATAAGCGAATCGCCGAACAAAAATTGATCTTGGATATTATGTGTTTTTGCATCCTCTTGGAATTGGTATACAAGCGGCTGCATAATTGGACTTGCCTCTTCATGTGCACGTTGGAACGCGTTATACAGGTAAGGCATCAATTCATAACGCATATTAATGTATTTACGGCTGATGTCCTCTACTTCTTTGCCAAACTGCCATGGCTCTTGTCTTTGCCAAGCTAAACTATGATTAGCGTCTGTCTCCATAGGACTTTTTCCATCATTATTGTAGTGGTCGCGAGAGAATGGATAAAAAGCACCTACCTCAACCCAGCGTGCAAACAATTCTGGTGTAGGGACAGCTCCTATATAAGGATTTTTCGCAAATCCGCCAATATCGTTTCCGACCATTGGGAAACCTGCCAAACCGACATTCATGTCTTGGAAAATCGATGCTCTTAAGAATTCCCATCTGCTCCAGTTATCACCAGTCCATGTAGCTGTTGCGTAACGCTGGGATCCCGCAAATGAGGCACGTGTCAAAATAAACGGACGAGTGTTTGGCTTTAAGGTGTTGAATGCCTCATCTGTAGCTTGTGCCTCAGTATGCGCATAAATGTTATGAGCTTCTTCATGCGTCATTCTTACGCCTTCGTCTGTTTCAAAAACAGTATCTAACGGTAAAGACCAATAGTCTTTCGTACTAAAATTAGCCGGTTCATTCATATCATTCCAAATGCCGTCTACACCTCTATCAAACATCGTTGAGTGCTGCTGAGCCCACCAATCGCGGGTTTTCTGCTGCAAGAAATTCGGGAATACGGATTTCGATGGTACTCCCCAAGGCCAAACTTTACCCAAATAGTCCGTGCCATCAGCATTTTTAACCCAAAGATCTTTCTGCGTTCCATCGGTGTAATAGAAGTATTCCGGTTGGCCAGGATCAGGAACACGAATAGCCGGATCGATGATTGCTGTAGAATGGAAGCCTGAATCGTGCAATCGTTTATGCATTCCATCTGGATCAGGGAATTTGGAGCCCCACATAAAGTCTTTATAGTCGTCCATCCATTCGATATCAAGCATTACACCATCGATTGGAATATTCTTTTCTCGATACATTTTAGCTACTTGCTCCACGTCTTTTTGATGATAGCCCCAAGCCGATTGATGGAAACCCATCGCCCATTCTGGAGGCATTTGCATCTTTCCTGTTAAATCAGTATAACGGTCTACAACGTCTTTGATCTCTGGTCCATTAATGAAATAATATGTCAGTTTTCCACCATCAGCCCAGAAGTAATAGTAATCGTCGCTTTCTTTTGCCATATTATAATAGGAACGATATGTATTATCGAAGAACATTCCGTACGCTTTATCTCCTTTTAAACCAATAAAAAACGGAAAGGATGAAAACGTATATTGTGATGTTGGAGTCTGATCATTTTCTCGGTTAAACACTCGAATGTCCTGGCCTCGATGGTTTAATCCGTCCAATTTCTGACCGAAGCCGTAGAAAGCTTCATCCTTATCCGTTTTCTTAAATATGTATGGCTTTCCGTTTTCGTAGCCAACACCTTGATTACCATCTTCATTAATCACATTTCCGGATTTGTCCAAATATTTGACCGCAAACGGACTCTTCTGAATATCAACGGTTAAGCTCTCTGAAACCAAAAGAATCTTTTGGTTGTCTTCTTTGATTCGGAACTTTGGAGTGTCCCATTTGGTTTTGGCGATGCTCACAGAGTTAAATTCTTTATCGCCTTTATTTAAAATGGATACTTTAGACATATCAGGAGATAACAAGCGGATATAAGCGTCCTGTTGTCCCAAATTCAGTTTAACTCCATTATTAAGCTTTTCCATTCCTTGCACCGTCATTGGCTTTTGCAGATTGCTTTTATCTAGCGGTCTTTCCGGATGCACAAATTGCACATTGCCGTTCTCATCAACCATCTTCCCTTCCCACATTTGGGCTCCGGGTTCATGTACCCACTCTGCAGCCGCTGCTTTAGGAATTAGAGGTGTAATCGTTCCACTTGCAACTACTGAAGCAGCAAGTGCCATAGCGGTATACTTTTTCTTTAATTTCTTCTTTTTTAGTTTCATAAATTTTCCCCTCTCTATTTTGATTTAAAAACGAGCAAGCTCATAAATCTAGATCGATAACACAAAATTGATTTTTTATATTCCCCCACTCTAATGATCTTTACCCAAATGGAACCGGTTCTCTTTTGCTCATCTTCAAAGTAACAATTCTAATAAATTGGAACAATCGGAAAAAACTCCTATGATTCTTTGAACACGCTCTCAAAATTGGAAAAACATATTTTCTACCATCCTTGAATGATGAATAAAACAGCGTAGATATTGACTTCATCTCATATTCTGTTCCTTTTTCTATAGAAAAAGAAACGATTAAATTAACTCAATAAATGAATACTCATAGAAAAAATATAGAGCATGAGCACTAAAGGACTTTATGCTCTACTAGCTGTTACTCTAGAATATCAACCTCTTATTTATTGTTTAATAATTGAAATAGGGCACCAAAAAAATATTTTTCCCTTAAAAAGGAATTAATAGAAAACAAAGGATTTATACAGTTGCTTTTATATAGATCCTTATAGGGTGGGATTTTTTTTTTGTTTTCCATCGAAATAATGCACCTTCCACTGAAATTCAAAATAAGAACATTAAATTAGGCTAAATAGAGAATGATCAATTGTAGTCGAAAATTGTAATATTATTTTAGAAAATGATAACATTTAATAAAAGTAGTGAAATAGCTGATAACTAGTCTTTGATTTCTCGGGAAATAACCGACAAAATAAAACAAACTTCGACTGATGACAAGCATTCACTTTAGCCATCTTTCTCTCTCTCCTTGATCTTCTACCAAAAGCAAGGAATGTGTTTTTTCATTTAAGCCTCCGTGAAATAAACAAAAGCGATGAGAGTGGTTTCTCATCGCTTTTGTTTTGAATCGTATCGGTTGAAATAAATCTATCTAACTACTCAATCCTGTCTATTTTCCAAATCTTTTGCGATATCCGCATTTCCTGCATAGTTCTTCTACTGCCACTCTTCGTGAAAATCCATCTACAAGGTTTTTTGCTCTATCCCCTTCGATAATATCAGAAAATGAGGCATCATTAATATTTCCAAGGTTGATGACTCCCTCTCCATCTAAGCAGCAAGGGATAACTGTTCCGTTTGCTAGTATACCTGCTTGATTTCGAAGGCCATAACAGAAGCCTTTCCCGTCATCCTCTTCTTCATGCAGCGCTGGCCATTGAAACTCGTAATCTTGATTAATGAAGATGCGGTCTGCAATTTTTATGCCGCTTCCTGGTGTGACTTTTTCTTCAATTTTATAGTCTAAATCAAATTCTTTTTCAATAATTTCCAACAATTGTCTGTTTCGTTGTCTTTCCAGATTCGTCGCATTGTCTTGCGTGAGATTCCATAGTCTCAGCGAAACAATCATATCTGATTGACTCGTTGCTTCTTTAATAAAAGAAAGTATACTCCTCACATATCCTTCCTTATCAGTAGAGCCGGCATGGCCATCAAAGCTGTGAAGAGAAAAGTTCATCTGTCTTATTGCAGGTTTATTTAATATTTTTTCCTTCTTTTTATTAATTAATGTTCCATTTGTTGTAATATTAACTTTAAACCCTTTTTCATGACTTAAGTCTAACAATTGGTCTATTTTAGGATGGAGCAGCGGCTCCCCTTTAACATGTAAATAAATGTAGTCTGTATGCGGTTTAATTTGGTCTAATCTCTTAGAAAAATCCTCTACAGAAATAAATTGCTTCTGTCGTTCTGTCGGTGGACAGAAGCTGCATGCGAGATTACATACACTAGTAATCTCTAAGTAAAACTTCTTAAACTTTTTCAACCACAAATCCCTCAATTCTCTCACTACTTAGAACAGGATAAAAATATTGTTCTATCCCTTATTACAGCATACTTTTTCATAAATGGAAACATGCTTATTCAAGGAAAATAATATTACCATTTTCTATTCAGTTGAGGGCAAGCACAATGTCATCAAGCTAAGTTTCAAAAAACTGGAAAATACGTATCTGATTAGGAAGTAAGGGTTTCGGTTCTGTTCTCCGAGGCTTACCGCTCGCTTTCCACGGGGCGAGCGCCGAGCCTCCTCGTCGCTTTGCTCCTGTGGGGTCTCGTCTTTCTCGCTAATCCCGTAGGAGTCGAGCGGACGCCTCTCCAAACAAATTGGGTATTTCTTTTACATAAAGGGTGTCCCATAAATAGAGTTTACAATTTATAGAATCTTAAGTTGATGACATTGGGGACAGGCACTAATTCCAAATAAAAATCACACTTATTTCCATATAGAATCCAACTCCATACATTCTAAATAAGGTACTTTTGTCTCTCCGTTTACAGAGAACAAGATAGCTTTTTTTATCTCATTCTTTGGGTACACTAAACTTGTAATGGCAGCTTCACCATCGTTGGCAAATACCTCTATTGACGATATATCTATAAATAATTGAAGTTTTACTCGATTATGTTTATTTTTTAATGGGGCTTCTTGAACAGTGGAAAATGAATCTGAAAAATCACTTTCTCCCGATTCTGTTCGATCTACAAACAATATATTTTTATGCGTATCATAATAAATAATTGTTTTTTCCTGCTCATTATAATAAAGCTCTATTCCAAATTTACTAGAATTAATACTTTCAAATTCTATATTTAATTCTAGTAATGAATGATTTAAATCAATAGGAAGCGGCTTCGATGAAATCAGAGCATCTTTCACAACATAACTTCTTTCTTTTTTTATCTTTTGAATCTCTGCCACTGGTTTCTGTATAAGGCGAATTCCTTCTTCTGTTGAAACTAGCTGCAGCTCTCTAGGCAGTGTCATGACGCCTCTCCATTTTTCTGTTGGCAAATAGTTAGCATAGCGCCAATTATTCATCCATCCTATATAAATTCTTCTTCCATCGCTGCTCGGTATGTCTGACCAGCTGACGCCTGCATAGTTATCTCTGCCGTAATCCAACCAAAGAATCGTTTCATCTGCATGATCATTTTTAAATGTTTTTCCATCAAAACTGCCAATAAAATATTGAGTTCTCGACCCTTCTTTTTCATTTGGATTATCGCCAATACTGACAATCATCACCCATTTTTCTTTTGCTGGATCTCCATCCACTGATAACTTAAAAAGATCAGGGCATTCCCAAAAAGCAAAATGTGCGCCGGCTGATTTTCCAAACTCACTTGCATACTCCCACTCTTTTAAATTAGGTGACGTATAGAAGGTAACAGTCTGATCTGTTGCTAAAATCATCACCCACTTCTTTGTTTCATCATGCCAAAATACTTTAGGGTCGCGGAAGTCGGTAATGCTTTCATCTGTTAATACAGGATTTCCTACATACTTTTCCCATGTTCTCCCTTTATCCTTGCTATATGCAATGCTTTGTCTTTGGAAAGGGCGGTCTGAACCCGGATACATGCTATGGTTTGTATAAATTGCTACAAGCCCTGGTTCATCTGGAAAAAAACCGGTTGTATTATGCCAATCCACTACTGCACTTCCTGAAAATATCGCTCCATATTCATCGGGATAAAGGGCGATCGGAAGCTCCTCCCACTGGATTAAATCTTTGCTTACAGCGTGCCCCCAGTGCATTGGCCCCCATTTCCTACCTGCCGGATGGTGTTGATAAAACAAATGATACTCTCCCTTAAAATAAACGAGTCCATTTGGGTCATTCAGCCACCACTCTTTTGGGGAATAATGAAATTGAGGTCGGAATTTTTCTGTATATCCTTTTAACATGATAAACACACTCCTTTTTTAAAGATAGGCTCTGTTAAACTTGCCTGTTGATTTCCGCTTCAGGCGTTCGCCTTCCGCGGGCGGTTCGGGAGCCTCCTCGGCGCTGTGCGCCTGTGGGGTCTCCCTCTGACTCGCTTTTCCCGCAGGAGTCTCACGCCTGGAACGAAGATCAACATCGTGCCAAAATTAACAATGAGCTTTAACATAGCCTAAAGATATATTTAATCTCCATAACCAGAGAGCTGCACACTTTATACAGCTCTCTCCTTTTACTTATTGAGCATGAAATCGATCGTATCCACCCTGTTTAATTTTTAACCATTCTTGTAAACCAAGACGGTCCAACTCTTTTAAATAATCATTCCACTCTTCTTCTACTTTGCCATTTGTAATCCATTCAGCACGTTTTCTATTAACAAATGCACTTAAATCTGTTTCAATAGAAGTAAGCTTATCTAATTCTTGTAATGAGAAGAATACTTTCGGATAATTATTATCTGCTTTCATATATGGAACCATCACTTTTTTCATTAAATCTAATCTCCATGCAGCATCATCTGGTTTTGTTGTTACTTTTCCGTAATATTCATCTAGGATTGCCAACGGACCGTTCACACTAGTTTTTTGTCTTAATTCAACTGGTGCAGTTCCTTCCAATGGCAAGTGCTTTAACATGCCTGCTTCTTTATCCAATTCAAAAATATTTTGCTGTTTATCATCACCATATGTTCCCCAGTTGTTCTGTACTGATTGAAGTGGATCATATAATTGGTCGATCCATTTAGCTGTTAGCTCCAAGTTTTTATTCTCAGAAGTAATGACCATTCTTCCGCGGTCAAAGCCCACTCCATTTGTTCTTGCTACGTTTATTTGTCCATCTGGACCTTTTAGCGGACCCATTAAATCGTATTTATCATTCATGCCTGTAATGTTCGCTTTATCCCAAGTAAAGTAAAGGCCGTAGCGGTTGTCTTTTCCTTTTGCAAGATACGTATTCCAGTCTTGGTCGAATGCCTCTACATCAATTAATCCTTCCTTGTATAGCTCATTAAAGAATTTGATTGCTTCGTTGTATCCTTCCTCTGCTGGTGTATAGACAACTTTTCCATCATTTGTGACAACCGTATGATCCCAGTTGTCCCCTAATCCAAATGATCCAAATAAGAATGCTAAATCTTCACCGCCGCCATTGATTCTAAAGGACATTGGAATTTCGTCTGCTTTGCCGTTTCCATTTGGATCTTGTGTTTTAAATGCTTTTAATACTGTTTTTAACTCTTCGGTTGTTTTTGGCATTTTCAGCCCTAATTTATCGAGCCACTCTTTGTTAATCCAAGGGAAGCAGTCAACTGCTTGAATCGCTTCTTTTCCTGTGCCGAGTTCCTCAATCCACGGGAAGGAATAAATATGGCCATCAGGAGCTGTCAGCATTGCTTTATATTCTGGTGCTTCCTCTAATACTTTTTTCAAATTCGGCATATGATCTTCAATTAAATCTTCAACAGGAACAATAACCCCGTCTTTTGCCAATTTTAATAAATCATAGTCTCCGTATCCAGCATCAAATATGGCATCAGGTAGATCTCCACTGGCGATCGCAATATTTCTTTTTTCTACAAACGACTCATTTGTATAGTTTTTCCAATTAATATGGACTCCTGTTTGTTCTTCTAATCTTTTAAAAATTAATTTATCATTAGGATCTTTTGGAGCTAATGGAGAACTTTGTGTCATAAAGTTCAATGTTACTTCTTCTTTTAACGGAAATTCGACATTTGATAGTTTATAGTCATTTGAAGCGCTTTCATTTTTATCTGAACATCCTGCTGTTAACAATACTGATGCAAATGCAGTCAGCATCACTTTATTAAATTTTTTCATAAATAGTGATCTCCCATCTTTTTTTATTGGCTATTCGCTTTTAAACCGCAGCCTGCATACACTTCGTCCGTTTAGCGAGCGTCGAGCCTCCTCGTCGCATACGCTCCTGCGGGGTCTCGTCTTTCTCGCATTCCCACAGGAGTCTACGTGTATGCAGGCTGCTAAGTTTTATATAAAAACAACAAACTTTGAGGAAACAGCCTTTTTATTTAATTGATAGCTGCTTTGAATTTCATAAAAATCCAATAAGCTATTAGTAAATATCATTTATTTTAAAGAACCTACCATTACTCCTTTTTCAAAATATTTCTGGAAGAATGGATACATAACTATTAATGGTAAGCTGGAAATAACAATTGCTGCATATTTAATCATCTCTGAAAGCCTTTTCAATTCTGCCATCGCTAATTGATCGCTAATCATGCCAGGATCTGCTTGGTTTTGAATTAATATGGACCGCAATACAAGCTGCAGCGGCTGTAGATTCGGATCTTCTAAATAAATCATTGCATCAAAGTAAGAATTCCATTGTGCGACAAAAGCATACAACGCTAATACGAATATAATTGGTTTGGAAAGAGGCAGAACAATTTTAAAGAAAATCAGCAAATCATTGGCACCGTCCACTTTCGCAGCTTCATGCAGCTCATATGGAAGTCCTTTGAAATAAGTTTTTGCGAGAATAATATTCCACACATTCACTGCTCCAGGAATAATAATTGCCCAGATTGTATTGAGCATTCCTAAATCTTTTACAATTAAATACGTTGGAACTAGCCCGCCGCTAAAAAACATCGTGATGATGAACATGGTCATGAAAAATCCTTTGCCGACAAAACCATCGATGGATAATGGATATGCAGCAAAGATCGAAACAACCACCGTTACAACTGCAAATCCAACCGAATAGAGAATGGCGTTAAAAAACCCCCGGATCATCGCATCGTTTGACAAGATTAATTTGTATCCTTCTAAGCTCCAATCAGAAGGCTTTATGGAAAGTCCTTTATTGAGCAAGACAGTGGGATCCATAAACGAAGCGATCGTCACATAAACTAATGGAACAAGTACAACGAGTACAGCTAAACATAATAGGATGCTGTTTAAGGTAATAATAAATCGATCAAATCCAGTATGCTTTATATGCATCTTTTTTTCCTCCTTAATACAATCCTTCTCCTTCATTTAGTCTTTTTACAATAGCATTCACGATTATAAGCAAGATGACGTTAATAACAGAGTTGAATAATCCTACAGCAGATGAGAAAGAATAATCTCCTGCCTGCAGCCCGATTTTATATACATAGGTAGGAATAATTTCCGATGTTGGGATGTTCATCGATGTTTGCATTAAATAGGCTTTTTCAAAACCAATTGCCATAATGCTTCCTGCACCTAGGATAAATAGTACTGCCATCAGCGGCTTAAGCGCGGGCAAATCGATATGAATAATACGCTGCAGCAAGCTTGCTCCGTCAATAGTCGCTGCATGATGAAGTTCAGGATCTACATTCGCCAGTGCTGCTACATAAATGATGGAAGACCATCCTGCTGTCTGCCATATTCCAGAAAGAATATAGATGGATCGGAAATATTCCGGCTCTGCCATAAACATGAGCGGCTTTCCTGTAAAATAGCTGATTAAGCTGTTAATTGGTCCTGTTGGCGATAAAAAGATAAACAGCATTCCGACAATAACTACTACCGAAATAAAGTTTGGGGCATACAATACAAGCTGCAAGTTCTTCTTAATAGAAGCTCTACGTACTTGGTTGATCATTAATGCTAGAATAATTGGAATAGGAAAACTAAGAATAAGCCCAAATAAACTTAGTTTCAGTGTACTCATAAAAATGGTTTCAAAGTTTGGGGAGGATAAAAATTTCACAAAATGCTTTAAACCGACCCACTCGCTTCCTGTTATCCCTTTTATTGGACTAAAATCTTTAAATGCAATTATTGCTCCATACATTGGAATATACTTAAATACGATCGTTAAGATTACGGCTGGCGCAATCAGCAGATATAGAAAATAATTATTTCTTATATACGCCAAGTTCTTTTTGAATTTTTTAATCGTTTTTGATTGAGTAGCTGTTTCTTCTTTTGGAATCTCTATTAATGGATCCAACTGCCTCTCCCTCCTATCTTCAAATTAGAAATGATTTTTTAATAGTCCTATGATAAATTGGAATGGCCAATTTCCAATATGCTACACAGTTGGTATTTTGTAAGCGATTACAATTTACTTTAATAAAAAATGCTTGTGTATCATCATATAATTAGACTATTTTTGATAAACTGCTAGCAAGTTTCTTTCTGCTTTAAATATAACAAATTCCAATATTAGAAGATTTCAATATATTTGGTTTCGTTTGTTTAAAATTTTCGGATAAAAAAAGACTCTGTTGATTTCCGCTTCAGGCGTTCGCTTTCCGCGGGCGGTCCGGGAGCCTCCTCGTCGCTTTGCTCCTGTGGGGTCTCCCTTTGACTCGCTTATCCCGCAGGAGTCTCACGCCTTCCGCTCCAATCAACCTAGTACCCAAAATCAACAATAGAATTTGAACACATCCTTATTTTAAAATAGTGGCTCTGTTAAACGATAATGTTGATTTTGGAAAGAAATTTGCGAGACACCAGCGAAAAAACGGGCTGGAAAGACCTTGCAGTGAGGTACGAGCGAGGAGGCATGCCAGTTCGTCCGCGGAAAGTGAGTGATAAGCTTCGGAAAACCCCTTTTATCAGAGA